>NZ_JANKAS010000011.1 GCF_024622505.1 Irregularibacter muris | reverse complement strand
TTGCAAGGAGAAAAAGCTCAAACCTTCGCTAATGTCCTATAAGGTTATTTTAGCATTAGGGTATTCTTAATAAAAATAAATAAGTTTATAGCTACGATTATTAGCTACAAACTTATTATACGAGGAGGAAAAGTTATGAAAATTTTTATTGGAGGAGCATGGCCGTATGCAAATGGCTCATTGCACATCGGACATATTGCAGCACTATTACCCGGGGATATTATAGCAAGATACTTTAGGGCAAAAGGGAAAGATGTATTGTATGTATCAGGAAGTGATTGTCATGGTACACCTATATCTATAAGAGCTAAAAAAAACAATGTAACCCCTAAGGAAATAGCCGACAGATACCATAATGAGTTTAAATATTGTTTTGAAAAGTTAGGATTTTCTTATAACCTATATTTAAGAACTGATGATGAATTTCATAAGACAGAAGTACAAAATATTATTAATATATTATATAATCGAGGACTAATTTATGAGAAGGAAGTGGAACAATTATTTTGTATAAGCTGCAATGAATTTTTAGCAGACAGATTTATTGAAGGCCAGTGTCCAGTATGTAAAAATAACGCTCGTGGCGATCAATGTGATGCTTGTTCAACTATTCTAGATCCACTTCAATTAGAAAATAGAAAATGCAAGCTTTGTAATAATGAACCGTCTATTAAACGTAATAAACAGTTGTTTTTTAAGTTATCTGAATTCGATAAGGAACTAAGAGATTTAATCCGAAAGAATAAGGATAATTGGAGAATAAATGCAATCAATAATACGGAAAGATATTTAAATGAAGGTTTAAAAGATAGAGCAATATCTAGGTCTCTACAATGGGGTATTAATATACCCATTAAAGGGCATGAGGATAAAAAAGTATATGTATGGGTAGATGCAGTATTGGGATATTTAACAGTAGGCAAAAAGTGGGCATTCCAGAACCATAGAGATTGGAGTGGGTTTTGGGATAATGAAACTAGATCATACTACATTCATGGTAAAGATAATATTCCTTTTCATACAATAATCTTACCCGCATTATTAAATGGGGCTGGAATTAATAAACTTCCTGATAATATAATTTCAAGTGAATATGTTACTCTTGAAGGGAAAAAAATATCCACTAGTAATAATTGGGCGGTGTGGATTCCAGACATTATTGAAAGATATAATATAGATTCACTAAGATATTTTTTTATAGCAAACGGTCCAGAAAAAAGGGATACTGATTTTTCATGGCGAGAGTTTGTCAATAGAAATAACGGTGAATTACTAGGGGTATATGGTAATTTAGTAAATAGGACATTAGTATTTGCAAAAAAATATTTTGACAATCAAATACCTGAAGGTGAGTTAAACCCTTATATAAATTCAAAAATTCAACTTTTATATGATGAGGTTGGGCAACTTATAGAGCATGGAAATTTAAAATCGGCTATAGAAGTAGTTTTTGATTTTGCAAGAAGGATAAATAAATATTTTGATGAGAAGACTCCTTGGATCACAATAAATACAGATAAATCTGAATGTGCAAATACTATTTATAATTGTTTAATATCAATTGCAAATATAGCTAATTTACTCCACCCCTTCCTGCCATTTTCATCGACTAAAGTCAAGAGGTGGCTGAACTGTGACATAGAAGTTTGGCAATATATTGATCTAGAAATAGGAACTACAATAAATGAGTTTGATATTTTATTTGAAAGATTGGATAAAAAAATAATAGAGAAAGAATTGAATAAGTTGGTTCATTATTAAATTAAAGCCGTTAAGGTACAACAATTTGCATAATCCCATTTATTGATTGTAGAGTATTAATCTTGTAGAAGTATTAATATATAATTGACTTAAAAGAAAATGGATGGGAAAAAGTCTTGTGTTTCTTTAAAGTAAAAGAAGCCTATCCCGCAAGATAGGCTTCTTTTACTTTATTGTCATTTAAAAGACTTTCTGTATCCCCTTCTATATCAATTTTCCCATTTTGAATAATATAAGCCCTATGGGCACACTGCAGAGCCATGTTTGCATTTTGTTCTACCAATAGGATAGTGGTTCCTTTTTTATTAATGTCTTTGATGATCGAGAAAATCTCTTTAACAATTAATGGGGCAAGACCCATGGAAGGTTCATCTAGGAGCAGTAGCTTTGGCCTTGAAAGTAGGGCGCGCCCTATGGCTAGCATTTGTTGTTCTCCCCCAGATAGAGTCCCTGCATATTGTTCTCTTCTTTCCAATAGTCTTGGAAACAACGAAAATATATAGTCCATATCCTTCTTCACTTGGACTTTGTCCTTTCTGGTATAAGCTCCTAATTCAAGATTTTCCAACACACTCATGGTGGAAAAGACTCTCCTTCCCTCAGGAGAATGGGAAATACCTGCTTTAACCATATCAGGAGCAGATAGGGATTTTATCGATTTCCCTTTATATAGAATATCTCCTGACTTGGCTTTTTCAATGCCTGATATGGTGCGAAGAGTGGTTGTTTTGCCAGCACCATTGGCCCCAATTAAGGTGACAATTTCCCCTTGATTAATTTTAAGATTTATTCCCTTTAATGCGTGGATTGCTCCATAATAGACATTGAGATTTTGAATTTCTAACACGATTCTTCACCTCCAAGATAGGCTTTAATTACCCTAGGATTGTTTTGAATTTCCTGGGGTGTACCGCCGGCAATTAATTTTCCATAATCAAATACGAATATCTTGCTGCATATTTGCATGACCAAAGACATATCATGCTCGATTAATATTATGGTCAAATCAAATTTGTCTTTAATCCAAGTAATAAGAGACGTCAGTTCCTTTGTTTCCTTGGGATTCATCCCTGCTGCTGGTTCATCAAGCAAAAGTAGCCTTGGTTTACAAGCAAGAGCTCTAGCAATCTCTAGCTTCCTTTGTTCTCCATAGGGAAGATTTTTTGCTAGTTCATCTCTTTTATCGTATAGGTCAAAAACCTTTAAAAGCTCTATCACTTCATCGTTTGCCTTATCTTCATTTTGATAAAAGGAAGGTAAGCGAAATAAGGAATGGAGAACACCATAATTCATATTATTGTGGTATCCCATAAGCACATTATCCAATATGGTCATATTTTTAAAGAGTCTGATATTTTGAAAGGTCCTAGCTACACCGTATTTTGCCATTTTATGAGGCTTGAAGCTTTTCGATGTAATGGAAGTATCAAAATTATAAATAATTTCACCAGAGGTAGGTCTATAAATTCCTGTGAGCAAGTTAAAAAGGGTGGTTTTCCCTGCTCCATTTGGCCCAATGATGCCTACGATTTCTCCCTCTTCAATGGTCAATTGAATATCAGATACAGCTTTTACGCCACCGAAGGATTTATGCAGATTGTTTACTTTCATTATGGCCACCTAAAACACCTCTTTTCTTGAAAAATTTCCCTTGGCTATTGCCCATAAGTCCTTGGGGCCGATAAACCATGATTAAAAATAAGATAACCGCATAAACTACCATACGCAGTTCTGGAATCCCTTGTAAAAACACGGATATAACTGAAAGTACAACTGCTCCCGTTATTGAACCTACTATACTTCCCATTCCTCCAAAAACAACAATAACCAAGATGTCTATTGATTTCATAAATCCAAAGGAATCAGGCTTGATAAAATAAAAATAATTGGCATATAATGCACCGGCTACCCCTGCAAATAGGGCACCAAGGGCAAATACCAATACTTTGTAGTAAGTTGTATTTACCCCCATAGCTTCTGCCGCAATTTCATCCTCTCTTATAGATATACAAGCTCTTCCATGATAAGATTTTATAAAATTATGAATGAGTAAGACAGTAGTCACAACACAAAAGAAAAGCCAAGTCCAAGTGGTATATTGAGGAATATCATTTAGCCCAATGGCACCACCGATATATTCATTATTGAGTCCAATAATCCTCACAATCTCACCAAAACCCAAAGTAGCAATAGCAAGATAATCGCCCTTAAGCCTCAGGGTAGGAATGCCAATGATTATCCCTGCAATAGCTGCAAATATTGCCCCTCCTAAAATTCCTATAATAAAGGGTTGCCCTAGCTTTGCTGTTAAAACTCCTGATGCGTAGGCTCCAATGGACATAAAGGCTGCATGCCCTAAGGAAAGCTGACCTGTATAGCCGGTAATAAGATTTAAACTAACTGCAAGAATGATGTTTATACCTATGACCACAATGTTTAAATAAATATATGAGTCAATTATTCCATTATTTATTAAAAACCCACCTATCATATAGACAATAAAGATAGCCAATAGAATGAGTATTTTTTTCTTATTTAGAAGTTTCATCGGTATACCCCCTTTACACTTTTTCCTTTATATTCGCACCCAGCAGTCCATTAGGCTTAATTAAAAGCACCAATATCAGCACTCCAAAGGCAACGGCGTCCTTATACAGAGAGCCACCAAAAGCACTGACCATGGTTTCTGTTATACCAAGGAAAAAGCCACCAAATACAGCACCGGGAATCATACCGATTCCTCCTATTACTGCAGCTACAAAAGCTTTAAGGCCAGGTCCTGCACCCATAAGGGGGTTAATTGAGTTATAATAGGTTCCTACCAACACTCCTGCTGCCCCTGCCAAGGCAGATCCTATGGCAAAGGTGTAAGCAATTGTCTTGTTCATATCAATTCCCATAAGCTGGGCGGCATCTCTATCTAGGGATACGGCTCTCATAGCCTTTCCTACCTTAGTCTTCTTTATGACATATTGGAGAACAGCCATAAGAAATACCGTCACTAAAATAATATAAAGATTTCTCATATCTAAAAGTACGTTGGTATTAAATAGTTTTATAGATGTATTTGGTAAAAGCTCTGGAAAAGTTCTCGTTTCAGCATGGACAAAGTACATCATCCCATATTGTAAAAATAACGAAACGGCTATGGCGGTAATTAAAGCCGCAATTCTTGTAGAATTTCTCACGGGTTTATAGGCAACCTTTTCTATAATTACGCCCAAAATACCACAGCCTATCATGGATACAATAATGGCAGGGAAAAATCCCAGACCCAAAAAAGTCGTTACTGCAAAACCTATATAGGCTCCTATCATATAGATTTCTCCGTGGGCAAAATTGATTAAGTTTATTATTCCATATACCATGGTATATCCAAGGGCAATTAGTGCGTATATGCTGCCCAAGGATATGCCATTTACCATCTGCTGTATAAATTGTTCCATTTTCTCACCCCTTAAAATTTAATATATCTACTCTATTGCTTGAATTCTTCGTTGAGAATATCCATAGACAATTGAAAATAGCTGGTTGAAAGGCTAAGATTCTTCGCCATGGCTTTGGATAACAACCTTAGGTTTTTCTCCAAAGCCTGCATTTTGAGCTTTTGGCCAAGAATCTTGATTTTCCACTATCTACCTGTTTCTTATGGTTCTAATTTTTTCAGGAAAGTAGGTGCTCCATCCTTCACTTCTAATATGGTCACTGCCTTTACAGGGTTGTGATTTTCATCCATGGATAGGGTTCCTGTAATACCCTTAAAATCAACTGTTGATGCTAAAGCTTCTTTGACTTTTTCTGGATTAGCCTCTCCTGCTCTTTCTATAGCATTGGCCAACAAATAAGCAAGGTCATAGCCTAATGCATTGAAAGCATCTGCTTCTTTACTATGCTTTTTATTAAAGGCTTCCCTAAATTTTACTACTTCTTCAGCATCATCTTCCGGTGAGTAATGGTTTGTATAATATACTTTGTTTAAAGCATCTTTCCCAGCAATTTCTGCTAGTTTTGGAGAGTCAAAACCGTCTCCCCCAAGGACAGGAATATCTAATCCTAATTCTCTAGCTTGCTTTATAATCAAACCAACTTCCTCATAATAACCAGGTACAAATAAAACTTCAGCATCTGTTCCTTTTATGGTAGTTAAAACTGGTTTATAGTCAGTATCCTTCGCCTGGTACGCTTCTTCAGCAACTACTTTTCCCCCATGTTTCCCATAGGTTTCTTTAAAACTTTTTACTAAGCCCTTGCTATAATCAC
Source organism: Irregularibacter muris (assembly GCF_024622505.1). Taxonomy (NCBI): domain Bacteria; kingdom Bacillati; phylum Bacillota; class Clostridia; order Eubacteriales; family Eubacteriaceae; genus Irregularibacter; species Irregularibacter muris. The sequence continues at coordinate 103,999 of NZ_JANKAS010000011.1, read as the reverse complement.
TTGTATTATCCATAAGAATGGCTGCTTTTTTCAATTCTAAATCCTTAGCTGCAAAATCAGCCATAATTACCCCTTGGAAGGAATCACTAAAACAAGTTTTAAAGATATACTCCCTTACCTTGCCATTGCTGTCTACAGTAACATCATCTGCAGTAGCAGAACCAGATATCAATGGCACCTTGTTTTGTATAGCTGCTGGCGAAGCAGCCTTGGTATTTCCTGAGGTGGCAGGACCTAAGATAGCAATCACCTTATCCCTTGTGGCAAGTCTAGTGGAAACATTTGCGGCTTCAGCAGTGTCTGATTTATTGTCCACCTTGACTATTTCAATTTGCTTCCCAAGAACCCCATCGGCTGCATTGATTTCCTCTATGGCCAGTTCTATTCCGCTGGTCAAACTTTGTCCATAGGTAGCAACATCACCGGAAAGTTCATAATTAAGTCCCACCTTAAGAGTATCCCCTTCTGAACCAGAGGCAGAAGCAGAATTGGAATTTTGAGTACATCCTACCGTCAAACTAAAAGTTAATAATAATATCATGACTACATAAAATCTCTTTTTCATTTTTAATCCCCTCTCCTATTAAATAAAAAACCTCTATTATGTATAAATCAATATACACAATAGAGGCGCAACTAACGCTGTACCACTCTACTTCATAACAATCCTTAGAAAGTTATCTTTGTCGGTTCCATCAAACCCTAGCTTCATAACGGGGCCATCCGTCACAACTTACTCTGTTCAGTCGTGCAACTCCGAAGTGATTATTGTCTATTCTCTTAATACCAGTTCACACCAACCACTGGCTCTCTGTAATTAAGGCTTAAATAGTTTTCTCTTCATCATAGTCTTTTATAATTTTTTGAAAATTCATAATATGCATATTATTCTTATTGCTCACTAGAATACCATGGAAATATTCTACTGTCAATAGTTATTTTTAGAATTGTCTAAAAATTTATCTTTTCATCCCTTACCACATTTCTTTGACAAAAAATAAATTGTTGACACCTGGGAAGAATCTGTGGTATAAAATAGAGTATCAAAGTCAATATATCTACAAATTCTATGAAGAGAAAAAGTAAGCTATCTTGAAGTCCTCCAGAGAGTTGGTGTCCTGCTGAAAGCCAATGTTCAACAAATAGCCCAAAATCATCTCTGAGAAGCATGGCTGAAGATAAGAGTAAGTAAGCTATGTAGGCTGTCCACCTTTATCTGGAACACGTATTATTATGTACGTTGTGAGAGTTATGAATGAATAATCCTTTATGAATTCATAGAACTAGGGTGGTAACGCGAGTTTAACTCGTCCCTTTTATAGGGATGAGTTTTTTTATTTGGATGAAAATAATCAAACAAAAAATATGGAGGTCTTCAATGTGGAAAAATTAAGCAGAAAGAATTTGTTATTTGTAAGTTTAATGATATTTTCAATGTTTTTTGGTGCAGGTAATCTTATATTCCCTCCTCAACTAGGGCAATTATCAGGAAGCAATATTCTGGTCTCCATGGGAGGATTTTTAGTTTCAGCAGTGGGTCTTCCTATTTTAGCTATTGCTGTAGTTGCCAAAGCCAATGGTTTACATGTCTTGGCCGGTCGAGTGCATCCAAAATTTGCTTTAGCCTTTACTTTATTAATCTATTTATCTATAGGACCCTTTTTAGGTATACCTAGGGCAGCCAGTTTGGCCTTTGAAATGGGAATTTCCCCCTTTTTACCTAGTACATTGGGGATAAGTAAACTGCCATTGTTAATATATACTCTTCTTTATTTTTCTCTGGCCTTTTGGTTATGTCTATCTCCTACAAAACTTGTGGATAGATTTGGAAAAGTTATAACACCTACTTTGTTAGTACTAATCACAAGTGTTTTTGTTTTTAGTATTTTCAAACCCCTAGGAGGATTTTCTGCTCCAGTAGGAGATTATGGAGAGCTCCCTCTACTGAAGGGATTTTTAGAAGGATATATGACCATGGATGCTATAGCCGCTTTAAACTTTGGCATTGTCATCTCCATTACCCTAAGGGAAATGGGCATAAAAAAGGAGCAAAATCTAGTTTCCAATACAATAAAAGCAGGGGCAATTGCAGGTCTATTTCTCATCCTTATCTATGGGATGCTTGCCTACTTGGGAGCTACCTCCCAAGCTAGATTTGGTGCAACTGAAAATGGCGCTCAAACCCTTACCAATGTGGTGTTTTACCTATTTGGTCACTATGGTTCAATTTTACTAGGGCTCATCTTTTCCCTGGCTTGTTTAACCACCTCTGTTGGACTTTTGACCTCTTGTAGTCAGTATTTTACCAAATTAATCCCTAAAGTCTCCTATAGGACATGGGTGATCCTACTTTCAGTATCTAGCATGATGTTTGCTAATGTGGGTCTCACCCAAATTCTTAAATTCTCAGTGCCTGCACTAACTGCCATCTATCCAATGGCCATTGTACTTATGTTATTGGCTCTAGTCCATAGATTTTTCCAGGGAAATATCTATGTTTATCAATTTTCCATGGTTTGTACGGCTTGCATAAGTATTATAGATGCCCTAGGAGAATTTGGGCTAAAGTTTGATCTCTTCAATCATTTGCCCCTTTATTCAAAAGGTTTAGGCTGGATAATCCCAGCAATTGTAGGTGCCTTAGTGGGATTCATCTATGGAAAGTTAAGGGATAAGGGCTTTGAAGAACAGTCCTTATGTGAATTAGAGAGCTTAGAAGCTTAACTCACATTTGAAAAAATTTAAGCAATTGGTAGGATAAAAAGGCTGGGATTTCTTTATATCCCCAGCCTTTTTATCCTATCGATTATTCTTTTCTTCCACGGGCAATATTTTTCTTAATTCTGCTGTGGCTTCCGACGAAATATAGAACACCTTGTTTTCATTTCCTGCATACATCAAAGCACTTTCTTGATCTGGATGACCTAAAAGCATATGTAATATATGGATGTCCCCATTTTCATACTCAATGCGCAGATCATAATTTGGATCTACTTTACTTGTGTTATTGTCCCTTTTTTCTGCATTTTCTACAATCTCTTTGAATTTCGATAAACTTTCCGGCTGATTTATAGAAGCAAAATACTCTTCATTTGTGCCTCCATATTTATAAAACTCTGATATAGAGATTTCCTTTATCTCTCCTAACAATTTCATTTCCTTTGGCGACTGACAACCAAAGAGAAGAGTTGTACAGTAAATAACCAATATCCCTAAAAGTAATTTTTTCAAATAATCCTTCCCTTCAATATGGTAATGCTTACTCTTTCTGATAGTTCTGTCACGCTCATTTTTCTCTTCGCCAACATCCCAGCAATATTAATGATAATCACCATATCATCACTCTATATTGTATAATCATTTTCATTTTTAATTTCCACTACCTTCATCAGCAATCCCTTAAGTATTGCAGCAAATACGGAAATGATAAATGCCACCAACATTATTCCCAGGCCTACTAAAAATAGTCCTGGATGGAGAGCATTATTCAAAAGAAGAAAAATCATACCTGAAATATATAAAAGGATTACTATTATGGCATATAAATTTATTGCCCCTAAGGATTTGCAGGCCTCTTCAGTAAAGGCACCATCCCTTTCTATTAGTTTAAGTAATTTAAAGGTATGGAAAATTCCTAAATAAAAGGGAGCACCTGTGATATAAAGCCCAATGAGTATGGGGTATCTCAAATGTGCATATTCTGGATATTCCACAGCAGAAAACTTTGCTATATCTGGTAACCAAAGTATAAAAATCAATAAAATAGCCATTCCAATTAAAATAATAGATATCCTTAAAGTATTTATCTCCCATTTTTGCATATCTTCACCACCTATATTATTTTATCTATAGTATAACAAAGTATGTTATTATTAGTCAATTGATTTTTATCGAATAACAATAAATAACGATGGTTAGGATATCCTTATTGCTTACACATAATGATAAATTATCTGCCCTACAGGTAGGATGATCCTATCCCTAAGAAATACTATGTACATTAGGAGAAATGAAGTTTTTTCGTCTACAAAGGGTATGATTCTATCCATTGATGGGGCATATTCTATGATTTGCAAAAAAGAAATCAATATGTTAATATATGGATATTAAAGTAAGTTTTGTAATTCATATAATTGTGTTACCATTGCAAAACAATAGGATGATGTAAAAAGGATAGGAGGTAGCAAAATGATAAACATTAGCGAAATTGTAACAACTATCCCCTCAGATGATCGCACCAAAACTGAAAAGACAGTATTTTCATTATTACAGAAATTAAATATTCCTTTTGAGAGAGTGGATAATGATGTGGTGGAGACCATGGAAGAGTGCGAAGAAATTAATCAAGTTCTTGGTACTGAGATTCGAAAGAGCATTTTTCTATGCAATAGGAAAAAAACCAGTTTTTTTCTCGTCGTAATGCCAGCAAACAAATCCTTAGATGTCAAATCCCTTGGAAGAAAAATAGGTGTCTCAGGTTTATCCTTTGCTTCTGGAGAATTGATGGAAAAACATCTTGGTGCTAAGCCTGGTTCTGCTTCAGTTATGGGACTTGTGAACGATGAGGATGATTATGTACAATTAATTATAGACAAGGAAGTCGCGGAAGCAGAGTGGTTTGGTTCTAATACGGGTATGAATACCAGCCATATAAAAATAAAAACCAGCGACCTATTGCATAAATTCCTTCCTCAAATCGGACATAAGGCTGAAATGATTGAATTATAAACCTGAATAAAGAATATTTTTATTGATTATTTTAAAAGACGTCTGCTGAGACGTCTTTTTTATCTTATTTATATTATTTTATCTTCTCATCATATTGAAGTTTTTCATCAATAATATTTTGTTTTCCCATTTCTATTAAATCCCTAACAATTACTCCTGTATGCATGGAAGCTAAATGATTGGGATCATCTACATCAAATTCATTGGCAAGTTCAATTTTAAATTTATCCAAAGCTTTTCTAGCCTCTGGGACAAGCAATTTATTTTTTGCCATAATAAACATCTCCCTTTTTATTGTTATGCTTATTAAATAGTATGGGAAAAATCCATGAAATTATCCTTAGTTTTGTTTTGGTAAATGATTTCATTATAGAGTAAAATAGCCTTTTACATAAAGTTCTCGAAGGTATTTTATGGTTAATTATGGTATAATTATCTTGAACATTTTCGCCTAATCGCTGTTCCATCTAGAATAATCAGTAAAGGAGAATTCTATGGAAAAAAAGGAAAATCATCTGATTTATTTATTGGCTATACTCTATGCTCTTATTACAGGCCTCTCATTTTTATTTAACAAGATTGCTTTACAAATCACTGATCCTATCGATATCCTCGCCCATCGTTTTACTGCAGCATTTATAGGTGCCTTAATCCCTATATTATTTGGTTGGATTAAATTAAGCGTTACCAAGGAAAAAATTAAAAAAATTTTACCTTTAGCCCTATTTTATCCCCTATTATTTTTCGGGTTTCAAACCACTGGACTTCAATACGCTACTTCTGCTGAGGGTGGAATATTATTGGCCTCCTCTCCTATATTCACTTTAATCTTAGCCTCTTATTTTTTAAAGGAAGAAAGCACTCTATTGCAAAAAATATCTATATTGATATCGGTAGCAGGAGTAATCTTTATTACCATAATGAAGAGTGCCACTTTGGACTTTCATAATATCCTAGGCATTATCCTTCTTCTTTTCTCCTCCCTATCCCTTGCAGGATATAATGTTTTAGGAAGAGTCTTAACTCAAGATTTTTCAAGTCTTGAACTTAGTATTGTCATGATCACCATTAGCTTTTTGTGTTATAATACCATCGCCATTGGAAAGTATATAATCCATGGAAATGTAAGCCAATATTTTGCCCCCTGGAGTAATGTGAATTTTATTCTCTCTATCATTTATTTAGGAGTATTGTCTTCCTTTGCAACCTCTTTAATGACTAATTTTATTTTATCTAAAATAGAAGCTTCTAGAATGAGTGTCTTTGCCAATCTGGGAACGGTAATTTCTATTCTTGCGGGAATGATATTCCTAAGGGAAAATATTTATTCTTACCATATCCTTGGCTCAATTTTTATTGTTGGCGGTGTAATTGGGACTAATTATTTTAATAAATTGAATAGGAAATAAAAAATCAAGGAGGGAGCTAAAAATATAATCCCTCCTTGATTTTATGCATAATATCATTTTTCAGTAATAATGATCACCCCATTGGAAAGTTCGTAAATACTCCCCTTTAGGGCTAGGACTAGCTCTAGGGCTATTTTTTCCTGATCTTCTTTGTCTGTAGCCTGAAAGGTAGGTACTCCGCCCTCTATAATTTTCTTTTGATCTAAAGTGACCATGGCCAATATTACTTTCCCCATATTTAACTCTCCTTAGTAACCCGTTGGTTTACTTTTCTAACGGTTTCTAAAATTGGAACATTAAGAATAGTTTCTTTTATTGTTTCAATATCCCTGACGATGGGTACCATCATTAATCCCACTCTAGGACTCTTGTAATCCCTTCGAATTATAGCGTATCTTTCTACTCCTAATCGCCTAGAGCATTCGTGTAGTATAGCATCCATCTGCCCCTTATGATTGAGTATTATTTTTTCATTTTCATTATCATTTTTAGGTTTTAAAATTATCCCCACTCCATTTTCCAATATACGTTTTCTTCTAGAGTATAGGCCTATATTCCCTACAGAAATATCTCCAACGTATAAATTGCAATTATCTCTAAACTCTAGAGGGGCTTCTTCAACAAGTACGATATCCCCCAAAGAATACCCTCTAGTATAGGTTTTTAGTAAGTATGCCATCCCAAGCCCCGCTACGACAACAACAATCAGGACAATGATAATACTCTGAATGTAATGGCTAAGTATAAAGGCTAATATTGTGGTGAGCATAGAAACAATGATCACGATGTAATTTCGTGCTTCAAAGGTCTTCGCTATTCCATCTATATAGGCTTCTCCTCTAGGTACGTAAGCATCCTTTTCTAAGGACTCTAAAGATTCTTTCTCCATCTTTCGGATATCTCTAAATTGTTGGATAGCTGTGGCCAGAATAGTTACGGCAATATAGTTTTTACTATGCAGTGCTGGATAGGCCACTGCTCCCATTGCCGCAGCAATAAAACCTGTAGTTAAATGGATTAAATATCCATTGGGTAAGGTTGGATATTGTCGTACATCACTTTTTAACATCCACATTCTACTAACAAATCCTATAACAATGCCCGTTACAATAAATAGAAACTCATAATTTTTTATCAGTTGATTAGGCTCCATGTATAATCTCCCTATGATATGCTTTTTGTTATTGTAAGTCATCTGGATAGATATTATACAATTTACCCTCTATTTGAACATTGTTTTTTATTCTTACTATATTATTATCAAAGCTTCTCAAAAGTTAAAAAATTTAAATATAAAAAGCGGCAATCGCCGCTTTTTATAAGGATATCTATTTTTGTCTTAATAGCTTAATTGCATTTTTCAATTTCACAGGATTTCCATACATGAGGGTTCCCAAACGATAAATCATGGCTGCAAAGCCCCCTATGATCCCCGTGGTGGCCACCAAGATCAGTAAAGATAGAATGATTTCCATATTGGAAACACTCCCCATAGATACTCTAACAAACATAGACATGAAGGAACTAAAGGGAATAAAGGAAGCAATTTTTAATACTACCGATTCTGTATTATTCATGCCCATCATGGTAACAAAAAATACCGCCACAAAAACGATCGTTACAGGTGTTGAACTGGCACTAATATCTTCTGTTCTAGATACTAAAGCCCCCAAAGCACCAAAGACAAAGGAATAAAGCAAGTAACCTAAAATACCAAATAGAGAAAACCACAGAAGAACACTTCCAGGTATTTCAAATATAAAGTCTAGAGCATGATCCCAAGCAGAGGCATTTAGCTTATAGACTATACCCCCTACGGCAATCACTAATCCAAATTGTATGACTCCTGCCAAGGCTCCCCCTAAAACTTTGCCAAATATCAAATTCCTACTATCGGTACTGGTGATAAGAACCTCCATGGTTCTATTGCTTTTTTCACTGGCTACTGAGGTAGCAATCAGCTGACCGTAAAGTATGATCATAAAATATAGACCAAAGATTAAAATATAAGTATAGGCATAATTACTAGCACTATCTTTACCTAAAACCATAGTTTCTTGCTCTATATTGGCATGAACAAGATCTTCAACATCCTGATAGTTTATACCTCTCTCCTCAAAACCTTGCATTCTATAGGCCTTTTTGAGCGCTTCCTCAAATATAAAGCTATTTGAGTCCATCATCTCGTTATTTTTAACCATATATTGATATTTAGTAGCAGATTCTATAATGTAACCTGCTTCTATTTTCTCATCTAATATATTTTTTTCTAATTGGTCCTGGCTATCAAATTCTACTAGTTTTCCACCGTCAAAAGATTTCTTTAAATCCTCTACCTTAGATATGGCATTATTTTTATTAATAAAGCCATAGGTTTGACTTAGTTCTTCCCCCTGCTCATCTATAGGTTGTTCCTCCTGGGAAGAACTGAAAAAAGTATCTTTTATCGTGGGTATAGATAACCCAATGGCCAAAAGCAAACAAATAATCACCGTGGAAATAATAAAGGTTTTGTTTTTCATAAAATGCATTAATTCAAATTTTAGTACAATAAAAAAATCTTTCATTATTTGTCACCTACCTTACTGACAAAAATATCTTCCAAGGTGGGCTGATATGTAGAAAATTTTTCAATATTTATGTCTGACTCTATTAGCCCTTTAAGTAAATCATTTTTTGTTTTATTTTCTAATAATTCTATGATTAAATAATTTTTCTTTTGATCTACCACTGTAGCAATCTCCCTGAGTTTATTTGAAATAACCCCTTGTAATTCACTAGGAGATAAATTCACATCACTTATGGTCAATCTGTTCATACCATATTTATTTTTTATTTCTTTTAAATCTCCTGTTAAAACAATTTCTCCTTTATTAATCAAGGCAATTTCTTCACAAAATTCTTCCACATAGTTCATTTGATGACTGGAGAAGATTAATAATTTATTGTCTTCAATTAATTCTCGAATAATATTTTTTAAAATCTGTGAGTTTACGGGGTCTAACCCACTAAAGGGTTCATCCAATATGATAATATCCGGATTACAAAGAAAGGTTTCTGCCAGCTGGACTTTTTGTTGATTCCCTTTGGATAGGGTCTCTAGTTTTTTCTCTTTATATTCTAATACTCCTAATCTTTCCAACCAATATAGGGTATTCTCCTTGGCAACCTTAGTAGATAGGCCCCTAAGTTTTCCTAGGTAAACCAATTGTTCAAAAACTTTCTTTTTTGGATATAATCCTCTCTCTTCAGGCAAATATCCTATCTGATGATTCTTTGCTATAAATTTTTCTCCATCCAAAAGAATTTCTCCGCTGTCCGCATTAAATAAGTTCATGAGGATTCTAATCGTGGTCGTCTTTCCCGCACCATTTCTTCCCAATAGCCCTAAAGCCCTTCCCTTTTCTACCGAAAAAGAAATGCCATGCAAGACTTCGGTATTTGAAAAGCTTTTATGTATATTCTTTACTTCAAGTTTCATAATTTCCCCCTTCTCCTTATAACTTTTTATTGACATGTATTTTATTATATCATAATTATCACAATTTTTAAAAACCTCTACCATTTTACGATAAAAATAATGTAAAAAAGGACGGAGTTGGTGACCGTTCTAAGATATGCCATCTCCTCCGTCTGCTATCACTAGATGATAGGATAATACTGTTCACAACGGGGATTACAATAATAGGGTGGTCGTGGTCCAATTTTAGGTAATTCAAAAGCCTTAGAATTTGCATTATATATAATCTGTACTCTTTCATTAGAATAATTGACTAGCAATAGGTTTACCCCTGGACAAGGTTTGTAGGTTTGCATAATTGTCACCTCCTTAGATTTACTATTTTGTATGTTCCCTTTCACTTTATGGCATTTTCCTTAACAAAGTGCCAGTACTAGAGATAGACTCTATCCTCTGAAATTACATACACCTCCCTGCCCTCTACTACATAAACTACTTAATGAAAGTTATATTTTTAGGAGGAGATTACTATGTCTCAAAAGGATCAAAATAACCCAAAAATGATAAACCATCAGGACTACCCCATGCACCCCAACTATGGGAAAATCACTCAATACCAAGACGTACCAATTACCGTGCCTGAGCAACGGCAATACCGTCAGCCTGGTGTGGAAAAACTCATGGTGCCAAGACCTATTATTGAAAACCCTCATTATAAAGGTAGCGGAAAGCTTGAGGGAAAAGTTGCCCTAATCACAGGAGGAGACAGTGGAATGGGTGCAGCAGCAGCCATTGCCTTTGCCAAAGAAGGAGCCAATGTAGCTATTGCCTATTTAGATGAGCATGAGGATGCCCAAAGGACAAAGAGAAGAATTGAACAACTTGGGCAATGTTGTATATTATTACCTGGTGATTTACGGCAAAAACAACAGTGTATTTATATTGTGAAAAAGACTATACAGGAATTTGGACAATTGGATATTTTATGTAATCATGTAGGCATTCAGTTTCAGCAACTAAGTTTGTTGGATATTACCGATGAGCAATTTGATGATACCTTTAAAGTAAATATATACTCCCATTTCTATACCACTCGAGCAGCCTTACCCTACTTAAAGGCAGGAAGTTCTATTATCAATACATCCTCTGTGGTGACCTATGAGGGAAATGATCAATTGATTGATTATACCGCAACTAAGGGAGCAAATATCGGTTTTACTCGGGCTCTGGCAAATAGTTTAGTAAGTAAAGGCATTCGGGTAAATGCTATCGCCCCTGGGCGAATATGGACCCCCCTTATTCCCTCAAGTTTCTCTGCCGATGTGGTGACCCAAGCGGGCAATCCCATGGAGCGCCAAGGGCAGCCCTTTGAAGTAGCTCCTACTTTTGTGTATCTCGCTTCTGATGATTCTCGATTCGTGACAGGCCAAACCCTTCACGTAAATGGTGGGCAAGTCATGCCATCCTAAATACTTATAATAAAAGAGGCGAACATTGTTCGCCTCCTAAAAATTAGATTGTACACCCTCTATCCTTGTCTTTGTTCCTGTTAGCCCCCCTTGAAGCCACATACCAGATTTCAGAATTCAAATATACTATTTTGCCATTTTTATAAGCTTCTGTTTGTTTAATAATGTCATTATTAAAAATTTGTTTTCCAGGGGTGCTTCTTCTTTTTATATCCGTTATTTGAATACAGCTTACCATAAACAAGATCAAGTGATTGATAGATTTACTAGTTTCTAAAAGATTCTGGGTTTCAAACAAATTAATAAATCCGCTACAGAGAGAGGGGATATTTGGTCGATTACTTCCAGACGAAATTGCAACGTAGAGGTCTTTGCTATTGTATATCTTAGCAGTAATCCATTTCGACTATATCCTTCATAGTCCTATCTGTAAAGGGTTTACCCTTTTCAAAAACATTAAAAGTATAATCTGTAATCTTATCCATAAAGACCTATTAATGTTGCTTTTGAAAGAATATGACCCCTCATAGCCTTTCTCAACTCATTATAATGGAATCCTTTTTCTAAATTGAGGACTCTGTCTAATGCATAGATAACAATTTCGTATTCATGCTCGCTTGACGGCGCTGGTCCACCAAAATGCAAAGTTAAATCCTCTGGAATATTTTCATATGGGCCGTAAGGGATTGACCAACTGTTCATCCCTTGAATAAAAAAATCTGCTTCTCTACTTGCATTCTCTTCTAAGCTTGTAACATTTCCCGGAATATTGCAAGCCAGCCAATGAACAAATGGAAACCCTTCTGAGTTGTCATAATCAATAAAAACAATGGCAAAGCTCTCTGTTCCCTCAGGTATACCTTTCCAATTAAGAGGAAACGACCTCTGAGGTATGCCACAGATAGTATTCCCTTCTTTTGATAGGTTTCCATATTCATCTTTAAATCTGTTGTTTACCAGTGCGGAACTATATAATTCAAATGTCATTTCTACCTCCCTCTCGTAGCCATGCTACGATAGATTTTTACTCCACTCATTTGAACCACTTCTTTATGTTTATGATATGATTTTTGATAGAGAGTTCTTGGGAAATACTACCCAATCACCGTTTCAACAGGAGTGTTCATCTCCTTTTTTACTTTTCATCACTTCTTGCTGCAACTGATATTTGCTGACCCATTCCACACCCAACTCTGCCCTGTGCATTACCGTGCTGTTCCTAATTTCTTATATTTTTTACCATTACTTCCTCAATAGACAGATTATTTCTGTATTTTGCATTTTCCATAATTATGTCAGCCATATCATCGGGGCTAATAAATTTATTAAAGTTATCAGGCTTTTCCCCTTTCCATAATTCCGTGGCCATATTTCCCATATAAACGCCCATGACACGGACATTCGTGTTTTCTAATTCTAATGCCAATGCCTGTGTAAATCCCGTCACACCATATTTGCTTGCACAGTATACGGATTCTGTGACGACAGGGCGCTTACCAGACATAGATATAATATTAATGATCTGACCTTGATTCCTTTTCTTCATACTACTTATTACTTGCTGTGTGCAGTAAATTGTCCCTTTTAGGTTAATATCAATCATTGCGTCCACGGAACTCCCATCGATCTTTTCTGCAAGATCAAAACGTCCTATTCCCGCACAGTTAATGAGAATATCTATACCTCCTACTTCTGAATAAATCAAATTGAATACCTTGTTCACATTTTCATTTGAAGAAATATCGACTACATAAGTATGATTTTCACCCGGTAATGATTCAGAAACTCTTGATAAATTCTCCTTTGATATATCAAGCAAAACTACTTTAGCTCCTTCTTCTGAATACTTCTTTGCAAGGCGAGCACCCAGACCACTTCCAGCACCGGTAATCGTAACAATTTTCTCTTTCATTATAAATTCAGCCTCCTAGTTTTAAATTTATGTTTTTTATAATACTCATTTACTCGTATATATCCAGTCTTCCTAGGAAATATCTGTTTAGAATACAGTCTCTTACCATCTAGTACATTCTTCCACCCTTTGGGCCTATGAATAGTCTGCAACCGTCTACTTTTGCTCCCTCAAGAGCATAATCAGATTATATTTTTAGCATTTTCAGCAGTAATTCTTTCTTTGTTTATATCTGCCCAAAGGTCTATGTTCTTAATATCTACCTTTGCTGGATCAAGGTATGGATCCTTTCCTGCCTTCTTCTGTGCCTCATAGTCCTTGAGTAACTTAACTACATCTTTGAATAAAATAAATATTAGGAATATATTTAACCATGCCATGAGACCGTTACCCAAATCAGCTGCATTCCAAGCAACTTCTGAAGTGGCAACAGAGAAGAACATATACGACCCTACTAATAGTATTCTGGCAATCAAAATGGTACTTTTACGAAATCGCTCACTTTTCTTGCCTAAGAGATATACTAATGAAGTTTCAGCATAGTAGGCATAACTTATAACGCAAGTAAAGGCAAATAAGAAAACGAAGATGCCAATCAAAATCCTGCCAGCTCCTGGAATGAAAGTATTAACAGCTTCTTGGGCAAATGCTACGCCGTACTGATCAGTTTCAAATAATCCAGCCATAGAAGCCGACCCAGAGCCGATGTAGCCATTAACTGTATTAAAGCAGTCTGTTACCAAGATCATCAGTGCAGTACAAGTACACACTAAAAGATTAATATAGATACCAAAGGCGTTTGATAACCCTTCTTTAATCGGGTGACTAGACTCAGCTGCCGCTGCAGCAGGAGTCTGCTCACCTAAACCAGCTCCGGTAGAAAAGGTGGCTCGTCTGACACCCCATGCAAAAGCACTGCCCATCATGCCGCCAAATGCAGCTGTACCATTAAAAGCAGATGTAAAAATCCAGCTCAACACTTTGGGAATTTCTGTAAAATTGAACCCTAATACAATGATAACTAACCCAAAGTAACCAAATACCTTAAGGGGAATGAGAAAATTAGAAACCTTTCCGATCCGCTTGATTCCACCTAAGACAATAATGCCTAGCACTATCCCGAGGGTTACTCCAGTATACAAAGGGGGAATATTTAATCCATTGTACATAGCTTCACTAATCATGTTGGACTGTATAGCTGGCACTAAGAGTGTAACTGTAAAAGCAGTAACTCCGGCGAAGAGAACGCCAAACCATTTTCAGTTCTTTGCTCCAACCGCGCAGTACGCAGCTCCTCCACGGTACTCATCGTCTATTCTGACTTTGTATAACTGCCCCAATGTACACTCAACCAACGATGTCGCGGAAAGAAGAATGGTTGTAATCCACATCCAAAACACAGCACCTGGACCTCCCATATAGATCGCCATTGCAACCCCCGCTATACTACCAGTACCGATCCTAGTAGACAGGGCAACCCAAAATGCAGAAAGTGAGGATATGCCACTATCTGAACTTTTACCCCCTAGTATATTTTTCAGCATATCTTTTATTAAGCGGACTTGGACAAACCTTAATCTGATAGTAAAATACAAGCTACAGCCTACGATAAGAATGATTAAAGGTGTTGACCAAATATAGCCATTTAGAAACGTAATAATGTTACCAATTAATTCCATTCTCTTTGAACCTCCTTTATGATTTGTTTTGTGCTGCATGTTTTAGGTTTGCACAGATATAACTATTGCAATTACCATACCAAGTTGTCGAATTATTTTAGTAATCCCCATAAGGTGTGATTATTTCAGGCTGTTTAAATAAAAAAATACGAATCTAGAATTTCATCTAGACTCGTATTTCTTTATACTTTGTGCAATATTTCACAAAAATAGCTGTATTCATCTACTTCACTCCATCTTATCTACAAGATTCGTGTTTTGTGCATTATTTCACAATATGTGACAAAATGCACAATCAATTGAACTTTACCTCAATATTATGCCTTTTCAGCTTTCTGGATACTGTACTTCGATCAATTTTCAATATTTCTGCCATCTCAGTTGTATTTTTTGAATTCCGCATTGCATCTATTAATAATTCCTTCTCTATTGAATCGATAGCTTCCTTCATGGAATTAAAACCTAGGATACTAGTCGTAGGCAGGTTATTATTCATATTATTATCATGGTTGACAATATTGCTGGGAAGATCTTCTTTTGATATTTCAACAGAATCAGTTGTGATTATTAAATATTCTATAACATTTTCCACTTCTCTCACATTGCCAGGCCAATTATAGTTTATTAAATATCGTAATGCGACACAATCCACATACTTATTTAATTTGTATTTTTTATTGAATAGATTTAGGCAATTTTCAACTAACGGTTTTATATCCTCCCTTCTCTCCTGAAGTGTTAAAATTTTTATGGGAAAAACATTCAGCCGAAAATATAGATCTTGTCTAAACTTTTTTTGCTGAACCATTTCTTCTAAATCTCTATTTGTAGCAGCAATAATCCTAATATCTACAGGTATAGTTTTTTTTCCACCCACTCGGACAATTTCTTTATCCTGTAGAACACGGAGTATTTTCGACTGCAGATTAAGCGGTAATTCCCCGATTTCATCCAGAAAAAGAGTCCCCTCATTTGCCAGTTCAATTAAGCCAATTTTTCCCTCCTGTTTTGCTCCCGAAAAAGATCCCGGTTCGTATCCATACAGTTCTGACTCTAACAGATGCTCTGGTATAGATCCACAATCTATTTTAATAAAAGGTCCATTCTTACGTTCGCTGTTATTATGAATCAGCTTGCTTAATTCTCCTTTTCCAACACCTGATTGTCCCTGTATTAAAACTGTAGTGTCAAATTTAGCAACTCTTACTGCCAAATTAATAACCTTTTTCATTTCATTACTATGGGCAATTACCTTATCCGTTTTTTTCTGTTCCCACCTCAAAAATTCAAGTTCAGTCTGATATTTCTTAGCAAGCTTTTTCATTTCATTCAGTTCACTCTTGATTTGATTAAAGTCATTAATATTTTCGCTGACTCTAATAATACCTCTATTGGAACTACATTCTTGAGATACGGAAATTTCCTTTCTCTTTTGAATGTTTTGTATTACATTTATATACTCTCCTTTTACAGTATTCTCTGAAAATGACTCACTTTCCACAATAGTATCATCTATATAATTACATTGATTATTAATGCTTAACGTCGTTCCTTTATCCACGGTGATATAAATTCCATCATAATTTGATTCAATGATTGTGAAAAAATTTTTCTTGAGATGATCAAAGTTAATTTCTTTATCTTCATCAAGAATACTTTTCAGATTCATTTCTACAAACTGCATATATTCTTTGCTAGGCAAATAGGTTTTTTGAGTAAATTTATTTACAAACCCAATATAATTTCCATTCACATCTACAATTGGTAAGATCAATTGATTGGAATTCTTGAAACTAAACACATTTTGATATTCACCAGCCACTATGATATCTTTATACATTAAATCATTTATGTTTATACTTCTACTTGTGTTTCCTAAAAGTACAAACAAATCCAATATCCCGACTACTCTTAGA
The DNA here is from genome assembly GCF_024622505.1 of Irregularibacter muris. Classification (NCBI taxonomy): domain Bacteria; kingdom Bacillati; phylum Bacillota; class Clostridia; order Eubacteriales; family Eubacteriaceae; genus Irregularibacter; species Irregularibacter muris. The sequence continues at coordinate 87,426 of NZ_JANKAS010000011.1, read as the reverse complement.
TTTTCAACCACCGGCAATTGAATTGTCTTACCAACATTAAATACATAAATCACTTTTTCCTTACTTTTTTCATTAATATCTATATATAACTCTTTTTCTAATGCAGTTAACAAAGTTCTGTCCTCCTCACATATGCCTAGGGTAGATCAAAAATCACACAACAAATTTTTTGGCTCTTTAAATACTATTCTATAAAAGTAATTCTTCATAATCCTATTATATCTGTTTCTAAATTTCCGTCCAGTAAATCATAGAGTAGAAAACTCATTATAATAAGAAATGGGAAGGTTGCCCGATCCCAAAGGAAGACATAGGATAAATAAAAGAGGCGAACATTGTTCGCCTCCTAAAAATTAGATTGTACATCCTCTATCATTGTCTTTGTTCCTGTTAGCCCTCCTGAAGCCACATACCAGATTTCAGAATTCAAATATACTATTTTGCCATTTTTATAAGCTTCTGTTTGTTTAATAATGTCATTATCAAAAATTTGTTTTGCAGAGGTGCTGCCACCAGTTACAGCAGCCCTATCCACGACAAATACAACATCAGGATTTTTCTCTAAGATATATTCAAAGGTTATGCTTTGACCGTGATTGCTTACTTCTATCCCCTTATCTACGGGAATAAATCCAAATTCTCTATGGATAATACCAAATCTTGATCCTTCTCCATAGGCACTAATCATTCCATCATTAGCTAAAACAATTAAAGCATTTTTTTCACTATCCACTACTTCTTGGTTTAACTCTTGGATAGCATCATTGATGTTTGCTAGTTCTTGTTCTACAAATTCTTCCTTATCAAATATTTCTCCCAAAATTTTTGCATTTTTGATCACTGATCCCATATAATCTGCTCCGTCTACTTCCATATAAACCGTTGGAGCAATTTTTTCAAATTCTTCATAGGATTCTGCCTGTCTTCCTGAAATAAATATGATGTCTGGTTGAAGCTCAAATATTTTTTCAAAATCAGGTTCCTTTAAAGCTCCCACATTTTCATACTTGTCATCATTAAATTTTTCCAATGAAGAAGGTATGTTGGCCTTTGGCAGTCCTACTATTTCTACATTCATTTTGTCTAAGGAATCCAATGTACCATAGTCAAAAACCACTACTCTTTTGGGATTTTTATCTACCTTAGTTTCTCCTAAACTATGCTGAATGGTTATGGTATCTGTGCTCTCCTCTGCATTTCCCTTTTCCTTTGTGGTCCCGCAGGCAGTAAATAATAAAATACTAAAAATTAACAATACTGATATCAGTAAACCTTTTCTTTTTGTCATTTTCTTCACCCTATTCTTAAATTTTTCTTTAGTAACTTGTTGTACTGGTTAAATTCCGATTTGCCGCAGTTCTCCGGCTAAGAGTTTGTAAATTGGCTACCTAGGACACGCCTGCAACTCGCTATGCTCAAACACTTGACTTAAAACGCCTGTCTAGCTTCTTGAGCATTCTCTAAGCCTCTACACAAAGCAAACTCTCCATTTAATTAGTACAACAGATCTAGTAATACACGCAAATTCTACTGTTTTCTATGTTTTCTATACTAAATTGCATTTCATAAATTTCCTCTAATACCTCCTTGTCAATAATCTCATAGGCCTCTCCCTCATTGGCTATTTTTCCATCCTTTAGGGCTACAATATAATCTGAATAGCAGGATGCAAAGTTAATATCATGGATAACGATGACTACTGTCTTTCCCAGATCATCCACCAACTGTCTCAAGGTTTTCATAATATCTACTGAATGCTTCATATCTAGATTATTCAGGGGTTCGTCCAAGAGAATATACTCTGTATCCTGGGCGATAACCATGGCGATATAGGCTCTTTGTCTTTGCCCACCACTAAGCTCATCTAAATATTTATCCTCAATATCCTCCAATTTCATATATCCTATGGCCTCATCCACAGCTTGCCAATCCTTAGCAGTCATTTTCCCTTGACAATGGGGAAAGCGACCAAAGACCACAAGTTCTCTAATGGTCAGTCTAATATTCATATGATTTGTTTGCTTTAAAATAGATATTTTCTTAGCCAGCTCCTTACTCTCCCACTGACCAATTTCCTGATTATCTATAAAAACTTCTCCTCCATCTTTACTAATCATTCTACTAATCATGGATAGCAAAGTGCTTTTTCCTGCTCCATTGGGTCCAATGAAGGAAGTGATCTTTCCCTTTTCTATTTCTACGCTGACATGATCTACTACATTTTTACAACCATATTGTTTGATAACATCCCTTACCTCTATCAATTTTTTCCCTCCTTGAATAATAGGTAGATAAAATAAACGCCTCCAATAAAATTGATGATTACGCTTATGGGTGTACTGAACTTCATTATTCTTTCAGCCATCAACTGTCCCCCTACAAGAGCGATAGAACCTACCAACATGGATCCTACAATCAAATATTTATGTTTATAGGTCTTTAAAAATTCTCGGGTGACATTGACCACCAATAACCCTAAAAAAGTTATGGGTCCTACTAGAGCTGTAGATACAGACACTAAGATAGAAATGACCATGAGCATGGTCTTTACTGTCTTGTCATATTCCACCCCAAGGTTAATGGCATTTTCCCTTCCTAGGGATAGAACATCTAAAGCCTTTAAATGCTTATAAGTGAATACTAGGGCCACCATTACCCCCACTAGGGCTAGACCTAAAATATTGGTGTTGATATTATTAAAACTGGCAAACATCTTATTTTGCACAATCATAAACTCATTGGGATCTATTAACACCTGCATGAAGGATGATAAGCTTTGAAAAAAGGTTCCAAATACCAATCCTAGGAGAAGAAGAAAAAATATATTATTCCCTTCTCTTTTAAAAAGTAATTTAAACAATAGCACTGAAAATAAAGCCATTAAACCCACAGATAGGACAAAATTAAAACTGCCTCCTACCTTAGCTAGAGTGCTGGAACCAAATACAAATACCATAAAGGTTTGTATGAACATATATATAGAATCCAGTCCCAATACGCTAGGGGTTAATATTCGATTATTCGTAATGGTCTGAAATATTGTAGAAGAAAAAGCTATAGAACTCCCTGTCAGCAGTATGGCAATGATTTTGGGTATACGTTGGGATAGGGCATATTCAAAGTTTCTACTATTCAATCCTATGAACATAAACAGGGCTATCAAGATCAACAAAAGGATACCAAGGAAAACAATTTTCTTTTCTATTTTCATTGTGCATTCCTCCTAACAAGGAGATAAAGGAAAATAAAGCTTCCTATCACTCCCACAGTAAGACCAATGGAAATTTCATAGGGGAATATGAGTAGTCGTCCCAATATATCGCAAAACAAAAGAAATATTGCCCCAAATAAAGCCGTAGGGAAAATATTTTTCTTTAGGTTATCTCCCTGGTACATCGTCACGATATTGGGAATAATCAACCCTAAAAAGGGTATCTTCCCTACGGTAATCACCACTAAGGAGGAGATTAAGGCTACGATGGAAATTCCCAAATTTACAATAGTATTGTAGTTTAATCCTAAATTTGTGGAAAAGTCCTCCCCCATGCCAGCCAAAGTAAACTTATTGGCATAGATATAGGCCACCAGGACAAGGGGAATGCTTAAATATAAAAGCTCATATCTTCCCTTGATAATCATTGAAAAGTTCCCCTGCATCCAAGAGGATATATTCTGTACAAGATCATATCTATAGGCAAAAAAAGTTGTAATAGAATCAATGATATTGCCCAGCATAATCCCCAAAAGGGGAACCATAACTACATTTTTATACTTTATTCTTTTTAAAATCCCCATAAATAAAAAACTTCCCCCTAGGGCAAAAATGAAGGATATGGTCATTTTACTAAAAGTATTTGCCCCAGAAAATAAAATAAGAGAAACCAAAATACCTAGCTTAGCTGAATCTATAGTTGCTGCTGTGGTAGGAGATACAAACTTGTTTTGGGATATTTGCTGCATAATTAGACCACTTATACTCATTCCCATACCGGCTACAATAATACTGATCAGCCTTGGTATCCTCGCCAGGATTAATATTTGAATTTTATCCTCTCCCAAATGAAAGATATCTAGAGGAGAGATTTCCTTTACGCCTATAAATAGTGAAGCAATAGATAATACAAATAGTGATAATCGTAAGTATTTCCTTTTCATCATGTCTCCCCTACACCGTTCCCTTCATTGACTGCTATGGGTAAATTTTGATATAATAAACAACATTGTTGAGATTGATAATTATTATCAATATACCAAGATTATCATTTAGAATATGAAACTTCTTAAATATATTTATATTTTTATAACTATATTTAGGTGTTTTTGAAAAGGAGAGGTTTTATTTGGGTAGGAGAAAAGCCATGGATGAGGTTCCTTTTAGCTTTCATGTAAGAAGGGCTATGCATTATACAGTAAAACATTATAAAGAACCTTTGACCTTGGATAAGTTGACCCAGTATTTAGGGATCAACAAATGTTACTTCTGTGATTTATTTAAAAAGGAAACCAAGAAAACCTATTCTCAGTTTCTCAACGAGGTCAGGGTAGAAAATAGTAAAAGATTGCTGCTCCATACCAATCTATCTATATTAGAGATAGCCCTTTCTGTAGGCTATAATAACCAAAATTATTATAATATGTCCTTTAAAAAACTTACCGGTACTACACCCCTCAAGTATAGAAATAGAGCATAATAAAAAGGTGTTGGCTTTTTACTGGCCAACACCAAGTCCTATAGAGCTGAAACAAAAGAATCCTGTCAAGCCCTCTATATGAATAATTACATTTTTTATGTTTTTAATGATTATGCTTCTACTTCTGACACTTGGGTTAAATCAATATCCTTATTTTTTTTAGAGGCTATTAATAGAACATGTAAGATAATTCCTATGGCTAATCCCCAAGCGGCTCCTTTAACTGCTAATACTGCTGCCATAACACCAGCAACGCCTCTTTCTGTGTCCGTGGTCAATGTATTCATCGCCAGTCTGGTACATACAAATCCTTGCACCAGCATAGTCAATGCTAATGCAACAGGTAATACAGGCTGAACTAAAGATACAATGGGTACTAAAGTAACACATATAAATGTCGACCATCTAAAGGTCCCTACTCCACCAAATATGGAATCCATCACCTTACGTCCTTCTTTATATCTTTCAGAGACAGCTGCTGTTACCGCTGACCAAAGTGGTCCACATAGAGGAACATATGGTGAAATAAGTGCCATAATTAAGTTTCTAATTCCGCTAATTAAATTTGATCGATTTGAATTAAAATCAATTTTTTCATCCATCCTTACTTCATCAGCCTCGCCTATTAATGCTTCACTTGTGACAAAATCACCAAATGCAATTATGTACACCATGATTGCCATTGGTATAGCCGCTATAAAGGCATCTATTCCCGGAAATCCTACTCCGAAGGGACTTACCGTTCTAATAATTCCTGCAAAATCAGGAATTTTTATTATTGAACCCACTTCTATCTGAGGGATAGGTAATTCTCCTGCAAGAGGCCCAATAATTATACTGATGATGATCGCTGGTAACATCCCATATTTCCCGAATCTATAGGCTACTTTATTTTTTTTCTTTAATTTCCTAAAGCCTTCAGAAAATAATATATAATAAGATACAATCGCACCTATGGTTATAGCAATGGGATATATACCAAATCTTCCTCCTGCAGTAAACTCTCCAGTAATTGCTGATATACCTGCACCAAGTAATATTCCCCCTTTAACAGAGTTTGGTACAATGTTCATAATCTTTGCTGCTCCACCAGAAATCCCCATAAACAGAAAAATTATTGATAGCAGCAGTTGTAAGGCGATAAGCACATGTATTCTTTCAGGTCCTTCAACAAAGTTCATTAAAAAAGCTGTAGTCAATGGTATAGATGGTGTGATCCACCCTGGAACAACAGGATCTCCCAAAAGAGCGTGTAAACTATAGAGTAGTCCATTAATTATAACCATACTCCATGCAATTTCAAAAGATACCCCTATTACATCAGTCATAATCGGTATGGCTCCCAAACACGTAGCACACATTAGAATGCCTTGTAATGCTTCTGACCATTCCCATTTATAATGTATAAAAGGTATTCTAATCTTAAAGATGCCTGCCGATAAATATGGTTGTTCTTCACCACTTTGCCTATATTTAGCCATGATTTACCCCCCTGTTTTAAAATCTAGCTTTAAACCTTTTTTCATATTCATTAATTAGGCCGCCTTGGAAATCCGGATGGGCAATGGTTATTAAAGCTTTTGCTCTCTCTCTAAGGGTTTTGCCTTTAAGTCTAGCAATTCCATATTCCGTCACGATATAATCTACATCGTTTCTAGAAGTTGTCACTGCAGCTCCTTGGTCTAGTAAAGGCACTATCCTGGAAACCTTCCCTCTAGCAGCAGTGGAAGGTATTGCTATTATTGACTTACCCTCCAATCCCATACTTGCTCCTCTCACGAAATCAACTTGCCCACCTACTCCACTAATCTGTTTCAGTCCAATGCTTTCCGAAGCCACTTGCCCCATTAAATCTACTTGTACACAAGAATTAATGGATACCATCTTATGATTTTGCATAATGATTAAGGGATTATTAACATAATCTACCGGGCGCATTTCTATAGAAGGATTATTATTTGCATAATCATATAATCTTTTACTCCCCATTAAAAATGCGACTACCGATTTTCCTGGATGAAGAGTTTTTTTCTTATTTGTAATTACTCCAGCTTCTACCAATTCAATTACTCCATCAGATATCATTTCTGAATGTATACCTAGATCCTTTTTATCTTTTAAACATAAAAGAACGGCATCCGGAATCGAACCTATTCCTAATTGAAGTGTAGAACCATCTTCTATCAAAGAAGCACAATATCTTCCGATTTCTTTTTCTACCTCTCCAATCTTAGCAGGCGGTAATTCTATAACCGGATGAGAGTTTTCTACAAGAAAATCTATATCTGATATGTGGATAAAATTGTCTCCCAATATTCTTGGCATTTGATCATTTATTTCTGCAATTACCCTTTTAGCTGATTCAGCCACAGGCTTTGTATAATCATTTGAAACTCCAAAACTACAGTATCCATGTTCATCGGGAGAAGACAATTGGATCAAAGCAACATCTACAGGAATACTCTCCTGTAAAAGTTTGGGAACTTGATAAAAGAAACAAGGAGTAAAATCTGCCCTTCCCGATTGTATAGCATCCCTTGTTACTCCACCAGCAAAAATTGCATTATGCCTAAAATAAGGTTCCATACCCACTTGTGCATATTCGGCTTTTCCCATGGGTACCAAGTGTACTATTTCCACATCTGAATATCTCTCTCTATTTTTAACCATTGCATCAAGAATAAAAGATGGTTCCCCAACAGCATGACCTACCGCAACTCTATCTTTGGGTTTAATGTACTGTATAGCTTCATCCGCTAAAAGTAATTTTTCCTTATAAATGGATTGCCAACTCATTTTGCAGCCCCCTTTTTTATTACTTTTTCTAACTTAGATTCTAGATCCTCGTAATCTTTTAGGTCTCTGATTATCATTTTCCCAAATCTTCCATTCAGATGTTTGTGATTTACACATGAGCTTGGACAACCAGATAGTACAATGACAAAATCACACACTCCGTCCTGATCTAAATTTGTAACAAAATTAATATTGCTAAACTTTTTATTTAATTGCTCTATTACTTTATTTCTATCATATCTTGAATTGCATCCCCCACAATATTTAAGACATATATTCATCTTTACTCCTGCTTTTTTTATTTAATATTTCCTTTGCCAATGTATATAAATCTTCGCTTATATCCTTATTTAAAATAACCTCTTTAATCTCTGGAATATATTCTTTTAATTTACTTTCAATGATATCTTGAGCCGTCAATTCAGCAGATGGACAATTTTGGCAATGCCCCAATAGCCTCACGTAAAGGGTTCCATTATGATAAGATACTACCTCCATATCTCCGTAATGGCTTAATAAGTAAGGTCTTATTTCTTTTTTAATTACCTCTTCAATTTTATTTAACATCTGTACTATGCTCCTTTCGTCAGGCCATGGGATATTGTGATGAATGAATGCTATTCTTTAATATTGGCTATTGTTTTTGCTAATTCTTTCTTATGCTCTAGGTTTCCTTGTCTAGAAATCATAATTCTTTGGGCTTGAGGTGAACCAGCACCATGCATTGACTCAGTTCTATAGCCTACAGCTGCTGTTCCTAAGGATAAGTTTTCTATTAATCGTAGAATTCTTAAGCGATTTTCTGTTGACACTGATTTTACACCCTTTAAGTATTTCTCTACGTATTTTCCAACTTTTTCATCTCTTAAATCCTGCTCAGAAGGTGCGGTGACCATAAGTCCTCCTGCGATATCCTCAGCCAATCTTACAATTTCATAGGGGAATCTAGTCACATTTTGCTTGCATACATTGGCAAGTAAAAGATCTATAATATAATTTCCTGATTCTGTTGGATACCCTTCTGATGAACAAGCTATTCCGCAAGAATATAATGTTTCATTTAAGTGGGTCATTTCAATTAATTTATCCTTAATATGGGAAACCCTAGGTACTCCGTTATATTCTGCTATAAGAGCAGCGGCGCCGATTAAAACATCTCCTACCCCTACCTTACACCCACCATAACTTTGTCTATGATAACCAGCAAATCTTTCTACTAACATCCCTGCAAATTCTGTTTCACCATTTAAGAAAATTCTTTCATTGGGAACAAAAACATCATCAAAGACAACCAGTGCTTCCATTCCACCAAATTCTCTGTTTCCTAAGTCCATATCTGCATTTTCTTCTAGTTTTCTCGTATCACAGGATTGACGACCAACAATAATAATAATGCCTTCTGTATCTGTTGGTACTGCAAAAGAAATGGCATAATCTTTATCTTCGGGCTTCATGGCTTGGGTAGGCATAACTAAGACCTCATGAGAGTTTGTCATGCCGGTTTGGTGACATTTTGCTCCTCTGACAACCACTCCATCCTCTCTTCTTTCCACAACTCTTAGATATAGATCTGGGTCTGCTTGTTTGCTTGGGGGTAATCCTCTATCCCCCTTTGGATCTGTCATTGCGCCATCTACAGTATAATCATTTTCCTCTACAAACCTCATAAATTCTTTAAATCTTTTGTGATATTCCGTTCCATATTTTTTATCGGTTTCATAGGTAGTACTGTACTCGGCATTAAAGGCATCCATTCCAACACATCTTTGAAAACATGAAGCTGTTTTTTGCCCTAGTAGTCTCTGCATTTTTACTTTTTTGACTAAATCCTCAGTACTCATATGAATAGTATTAAAGCGATTAATTTTATTGCCAGTAATTGCCGATGTGGTTGTCATTAGATCCTCATACTCTGGTTGTTGAGCTAATTCATAGGTCATTTTCACTGAATTCATAGAAGGACGTAATATTGGATTGTCTACAACATTTTCTACTTTTTCACCAAACATATAAACCTGTAAGTTTAATTTTCTTAAACTCTCTTCGTATTGCTCTCCTGTCATCAAAGCCATTAATATCATCCTTTCATTTTATTAATTTAACCTGTTATGCTCGTTAAATGGAGATTTGTTTTATTCAAAGGGTTAGAGAATGCTCATGAAGCTAGGTAGGCGTCTTCAGTCAGGTGTTTGAGTGAAACGAGTTTTTGACGCTGCCTATATAGCAGAATTTACAAACCCTTAGCCGAATAACTGCGACAAATCGAAGTTTAACTAGCACAATGAGTTAATTTAGATCTACCTAAAGAAAGTTGCAATATCTATGCCATTCTTTTTAAAAGGGCTATTTTTCAGAATATCAGGCCTTTTATGGACATTTTTTTAACGATTATGAGTAAATAAAAAAAGCTATTGGCTCAATCTAGTTGCATTTTTGCAACTAAATTGAGATTAGCTTTGTATAAACCAATACTTCTATGATGAATATATCATTTTGTTGCATTTATGCAACAAATGCACTAATGCAACTTAAATACAATTATATCTTTTTCTTTTTCTTACGAAAGTAGATGGATGCATTCCTAAATAATTTGCTGCATCTCTTACATTATTGAATTTCTCATAGGCTCTATCCATAATATTTTTTTCATACTGTTTGATTAATTTATCTAAATTTATACCACAGGTTGAAAATTCAACTTGTGGCATGGTTAAAGAAAGATCCATTTCAACGGGTAAATCTCTAGGCGTTATTAAATCTGAATTACTCATAGCTACAAGTCTTGTAATTATATTTTTAAGCTCTCTTATATTCCCTGGCCAATTATACTTCGTAAGAATTTTAATAACATTTTCATCTATCTTTTTATTAAATCCAAGTTTTAGATTTAGCTGATTCAGAAAATGTTCAATTAATAATGGAATATCCTTTGGTCTTTCCCTAAGGGGAGGGATATTTAAGGGTACAACATTTAATCTATAGTATAAATCTTCTCTAAACAGCTTTCTTTTAACCATATCCTGTAGATTTTTATTGGTAGCAGCTATGATTCTTACATCTATTTTGACGGGCTTTGTTCCTCCAACTCTAACAATTTCATTTTCTTGTAGTACCCGCAAAAATTTAACTTGCATATCTAAAGAAAGTTCTCCTATTTCATCTAAAAAAACTGTTCCTCCATTGGCTGTTTCAAAAATACCCATCTTACCTCTTTTATCTGCTCCACTAAAGGCTCCCTTTTCATATCCAAATAACTGACTTTCTATAAGATTTACAGGTATGGCTCCACAGTTTACTTTTAAAAAATACTTGTCTCGTCGATTCCCATTTTCATATATATATCTCGCTATAACTTCTTTACCAACCCCAGATTCCCCCAATAATAGAGTTGTTAAATTCATAGATGCAACCTTTTTGGCTCTTCTTATTATTTCTAACATATTTTTATCTTCGGTAATTATTTTTGAATATCTACGGGCTTGTGATTTAATTGACTCAATTTCAGAATGATACCTTTTTGTTATTTCCTCATTCCTAACAAGTTTTTCTGTCAATTCATTTAATTTAGTGATATCCCGAACATTGGTCACGACCATATTAATATTATTTTTTTCATCAAATACTGGATTAGAAGATACTAATACCGTTTTGCCATTTTTAAAGGTTTGTTCTATTGTCACAGGCTTCTTTTTTCCTAATACTAATAATGTTCCTGATTGAGAAATGATGCCCTCTTTTACGATGTCTTTCATATTTCTTTCTAGCATATCTTTCCCTTTAACACCGGTTATTTCTTCATAGGATTTATTGACTAAAATTGTGTTGGCATTTCCATCAGTTATGTAAATTCCATCATAGGAATTTTCAATAACTGCATCAAGCTGTTTACATATAAATCTCATTCTTTCTATCTCTTTATTTTGGTCCCCACTTTTTTCCTTTAATGAAGGTATACTCTTATTATATGTATACATTTAAATTCCCCCCGATATAATAACCTTGGTTATTTTCTTAACTATTTAAATATCATCAATATTATAATCGTAATTTCATTTATAAAAATTTTCGAGACCATTTCATTTTTTAAATTCTTGTTTTCTAGAAAAGATATCTCCTATTTTATCTATTGTTATCAATAGTATAGCATGTTTTTTAAGGAAATTATAACCAAAAAAAATCTAGGTCAAGCCTAGATTTCTTTGGTTACTTAATTACTCATCTCCAAGTTTACTATTCTTTATTATAAAAATTATTTCCTTAAAATGACATTCGATCCATCACACTGTGAAAGAATTGTCACCCTCTCTGCCGTGCCTCTGTCACTATTCAACAGCTTTTATGGCTTCTGTTATTTCTATTTTATCCACTTGCCTTCTAGGGCCTATTGTGGCGATATAGCCTAGGGCTAAGTTAATCAAAATGACTATGGCAAAGGATTTCCATTCGATGAAAAATTCTTTTATAGGTAATGGAAAAGGCCACACATAGAGAGGAAAGATATATCCTTTATAGATAAAAATACCTAATTCAATCACTAGGGCGATGATACAGGAGAATATAGCCGATACAGTTCCATACATCAATCCCTCAAACCTTATCATTCTCCTAAATTGTTTTTTCGTGAGTCCTATAGCTTTCATCATCCCATGCTCTCTTATTCTGGAGATGAGATTATAATTAATGTTGTTATATATACTTAGCCCACTAATGAGAATTAAGATAATGGCTATGGAGCTTTTGAGCAGATCATCGGTGACGATAGACTTTTCTTCTTCCAGTCGATAATCATAAGCATCCACGAATAAGGTATCCTCGAATTGCTCTGACAATTGCTGAATTTCTTTTTTAACTATTTTATAATCTTGTTGATGGGTATCCTCTTTTAAGTTTATCCTCACTGCCCGATAATTGTCGATCCCAGATATTTCTTTAAACATATTTTCTGATATCAATAGGTAAGGTGCTATTAGAGTCCCTGCTACACTTTGATCCCTATATTGGTCTGGCAACTCCTCCACTATCCCTATTATGGTAAATTCCTTTTCCAAATATTGAGAAGCATATTGTTTATGTTCTGCTAAAAGTTCCTTATTGTCTATACCTTCACCATACCCTTTCTTTGGTACAGACAATTTAATCTTATCCCCAATTTTCACATTAAGTACCGGCTGATATTGCCCCTTAGCTTTTTCATCATAGGGAACTCCATTTTTTTTGGTTTTGGGAATATGAATGACTGCTAGGGCTTCATCTTTCATTTTCCATGTATCGATTTCCTCATTTTGCAATATTTTAAAGGTTCTCCTTAGATATTCCAAATCTTTATCAGATAATCCAGATACCGTATTTCTGATGATGACTTCATCTTTGGTATTTCCTTCGAAGGAGAAGTCTCCTACAAGGGGTTTTGGAAAACCTTCTTTATTCATGAAATGGATATAGTTTTCAGCATTTGCTTTGTTTAACTGTTCTTTCTTTAAAATGAGTTTTGAATAAGCAATTTGTGCAGAGGATATGTTGTCCACCTGGGGTAGTTTTCCGATTTCTTCCAATTCTTCTTGGCTAAAACCTTCCTTCATGGGCTGATCCATATCGATATTCAAAAGAAAATCACACCAGGGGGATTTATCTCCAATGCTTTTCAATGCCTCTATACTTCTTGTATTTAACTCCTCTTGAAAGGATTGAACCATAAAAAAGGTAGATCCTATGGCCATGGCGATTATGGTAAAGAGTAAAACTTTTTTATTTCTTTTCATATTTTTATAGGATATTTTTTGGGGCATGGTCATAAATCTTTCAATAAAACTTTTCTTTACCCTTAATTTGATCTTCTTATCTTGGGTACTTCTATTCATGGCTTCTATAGGAGTTACTCGATTGGCTAAAATGCCTCCCCTTAATCCCGCCAAGAGTATAGAACCGAAGGTGGATAACATCGCTAGTTTAATAGCAAAACTTGAAATAATGATGATATCTAACCGATAATTTGCCTCTGTCACTAAGCTTGCCATGGCACTTCCTTTGAGGGAATAGGTCAAAAATACTCCTGTAAATATACCTAATAACGCACCTATCACATATACCATACATATTTCTGATAAGATCACATATAGAATTTGCTTTTTTGTGCTGCATATGGCTCTCATCATTCCGTATTCCTGTACCCTCTTTAATACCGAAATACTATAAAGGCTATAAATAACCATTCCTCCTACCACAGTAAGCAGTAAAGAAATTTTCACTAAATTCCAGTCTATCGCATTAAGTTCTCCCATGGCCTCCAGGAGCATTTCATTGAGTTCTATTTGTTCTTTTTCTTTAATCCCTATAGCTTTTCCTAATTTTGTTGCCTCAGTTTTATATTTTAATCCCTCTTGAAGCTCTACCAAAGTCTCTACAGAACCTTCACCATCAGCTAATTTCCCCTCATCAAAGGCCATAAAGGCATCGCGAAAATCATGGCTTTGGCTATGGAGTCTATTTTTAATAATCCCCACCAAGATGAACTCTTTTTCTCCATTTTCTTTTGAGGATAATTTGATGGCTTTGTTTAGCTCATGGGATAAATCCAATCTATCTAAAACCCATTTCTCCATGGCAATTTCATTGGACTTAGTTGGATATTTCCCCTCTAAGATCTCGGTGTCTAGCATATATAAAATTTTTTCGTCTCCACATGAAATATCTACTTTTACACCATTTGTACTTTTCCAAGTATCATAGGAAAAACGGCTTGTCACTTCTTTTACCTTGGTTTCCTTCTTGATTTGATTAACTTGACTTTTATTTAACCCTCGATAAAAAACATGATTTTTACCTACATTTTGCCTCATATCCTCCACTTGTAGTACCCTTGCACTTTCAGATAATGAACCTATGGTCACTACCAAAAAGACACTAAGGGCAATGCTTAATACCATGGCAATAGATCTTTTCTTATATTCTTTGATATATTTCCACCCAATTTTTGTATATCTTAGCAAAGGTCTTCCCCCTTGCTCATCAACTTCCCATCTTCAATTCTTATTATTTTGTCTGCCATTTGGGCTAGTTTGTCATCATGGGTGATCATGACTAGGGTTTGATGATATTTTCTCACTGACTGTTTTAAAAGATTGATTACCTCTAAGCTGGTTTTGGAATCCAGATTTCCCGTGGGTTCATCCGCAAGGACGATAGAGGGTCTAGTAACAAGGGCTCTTGCAATGGCTACCCTCTGTTGTTGTCCCCCAGATAGTTGATTGGGAAGGGCATTTTTCTTATCATAAATCCCTAAGGTTTTCATAAGTTCTTCCACAAACTCTTTATCTATGGCCTTTAAGTCAAATTCTAAGGGCAGGGTAATATTTTCCCATACATTTAATACTGGAATTAAATTATAGGACTGAAAAACAAAGCCCACTTTCCTTCTTCTAAATATGGCTAAATTTTCATCCTTCATTTTGTAGATATCCTTCCCATCGATAAAGACTTGTCCATCAGTGGGTTTATCCAGGCCTCCCATCATATGAAGCAGAGTAGTTTTCCCAGAGCCAGAGGAACCTACAATGGCTACAAATTGCCTTTCTTCTATGGATAAATCTATTCCATTTAAAGCCTTTACTAAATTGGACTCTTTTCCATAATATTTTTTTAATGCCTTGGTTTCTAATATTTTCATTTTTGCTTACCTCCTTTTGTTCAAGGATAGCATCTGTAGTTTACAAAACCATTTCATCTTCTTGACAGTTTTGTCATGTGAAGAGTAAAGTAAATTTGCTTCCCTGTCCCTCTTTAGAGGTAACCATAATCCCTCCCCCTTGTTCTTCCACTATTTTCCGAGTAAGGTATAGCCCTATCCCAGAGCCTTCAGCTTTCTTTATGATTTCTGCCTGTCCTCTATAAAATCGTTCAAAAATCTTTCCCCTATCTTTTTGTGGGATTCCAATCCCCGTATCTTGGATATCTATTTTTATATAGGTTTCTAATTTTTCCAGGGAAATGTGAACTTGTCCATTTTCAGGAGTATACTTAATGGCATTATCCAAAACATTAAATATGGCCTCTTTGGTCCATTTGGTGTCATGGTCTATATAAATGCTTTCTAGGTTATTTATGTTGATCTCTATGTTTTTTTCTAAAGCATCCAGATAAACCCCATTCACAGCCTCCAGTATAGTTTTTTTAATATTCTCTTTCTCTTTTTTAAGTTGTATAATACCTGATTCCATGGTGGATATTTTAACTAGGGAATTGGCCAACCATTCCAGCTTATCCACTTCATTTTCTGTTCTTTTAAAAAATTCCTCTTCCTCTTGTTTTTCTAATCCTCCTTGAATTAATAGGGAGTTAAATATCTTTATGGAAGCCAAGGGGGTTCTGATTTGGTGAGAAATATCGGTAACTAGGGATTTTACCTTTTCTTTTTCCGTATTGATATTGTCCATGCTTAATTGTACTCTTCTAGACATTTGATAAAATTGAGATTCCAGCCTAGATAGAATACCTTCCTGGTCCACATTTGAAATAATGGAAAAATCCCCATCCATAATTCTATCAATGGCTAGGGACATCTTTTCTAATTTATTTATGATCTGTTTCAGTACATATATAAATAAAATAACATTTAATGCAATAACCAAAAGCATGGGGACAATACTTCTCCATAAAAATTGACTCCCAGGACCTTCACTTATCTTTATCCCTCCATTTTCAAATTGACTGATAAAGAAATAATTATTTAAAATTATCATTAAAGTAATAAAAGTAATACCTACGACTAGAATAATAAAGGCTTTTTTTATAGCGGGTTCTTTTCTAAGAATCATTGTCTAATACACCTCTCCGTCCATGTATATCCTATGCCCCGAATAGTCTTGATATATTTAGGTTTAGAGGGGTCATCCTCAATTTTTTCCCTGAGTCTTCTAATATTTACTGGAAGGGTACTTTCATCTAAAAAATCCCCTTCTATGTCCCATAATTGGCTGAAGAACTGTTCCTTAGAAATTACTTGTTGGGGGTTGTCCATAAAATATTTAAATAATTTAAATTCTACTTTTGATAGAAAGATTTCTTCATTATTTTTATATATTCTCATGGTTTTCGGATAGTAAGTGATATCCTTGCATTGGATTTTCTGACTTTCTCTATTTGTAATCCTTCTTCTTAAAACTGCATTAACCTTAGAGATAAGAACCATGAGACTAAAGGGTTTGGGTATATAATCATCAGCCCCTAAATCATAACCCGTAACAATATCTACTTCTTGGATGCAAGCGGTGAGAAATATAATGAAAACATCCGATGACTTCTTGATTTCCTTACAAAATTCAAATCCATCTCCATCAGGTAATCCTACATCTAGTACAATAAGATGAATATTCTCTTCATTATATATCCTTCTGCCTTCCTCTAGGCAAGTTGCTGAAAAAACCCTATACCCTTCTTTTTTCAATGTAAAGCTAATCCCTCTATTTAAGGATTCGTCATCTTCTACTAATAATATATTGATTAAATGATTCATACCATCACCCTTTTGTATTAATAAGTCTATTATAAGGTTAAAAATCATATAAATAAACAAAAAAACAAGGCAAGAATTTTTTCCACGCCCCATAGAAATGATCCACCTCATCAATACAAAAAATCGGAGTATAAAGCTTTTTGCTTTATACTCCGATTTTTTGATATTTAGATAAGCTTTTTATTCCCTTGAGTATCTGAATGATGCATATTTAAAAATACTTTAGTATACATAACAAAGGATAATAATAGAAAAATTCCTGTAATACCCATTAAGAGATGGGTGGTGGCAAGACTGATTCTGGGAAATATAATGAGGACGGTCATGGTTGCATAAAAAACTGTGGTTGAAAGCTTTCCAAACCATAGAGATCCATCCAGCTTCTTTCCTCTACGAAATAGAATAAAGCTGTTAATAGCCATAGAAAGTTCTTTTATCATAAATAGTGCCACTAATATCCACATTTTTCTATAGCGAAACATTAAGGTGAACACAATGGCCCCCTGGGTTAGTTTGTCTGCAATGGGATCGAGAACCTTTCCCAATTCAGTAATCTGATTAAATTTTCGTGCAATCAATCCATCTAGTAAATCTGTTAATCCTGATAAAATAATAATCATTCCAGGGATATAATAATCTCCTGATTTCATTGCATGAATATAGCTAGATATAAAAATAGGGATAAGAATAATACGAGCACAGGATAAAATATTAGGAATGGTAAACCATTCTTTATGATTAAAATTCATGATTAAACTCCTTTCTATAATGCTACAATAATATCATGATTAAAGGGGGCAAGCAATAAGCCTAGCTATCAATTTCCTACTTCAAACAGCCTTTTTCTTGAATTATTGTACTGGGGATGTTAAGATAATGTCAAATCTAAACTTAAGGTTTTTCCTAGAAAGCTTAGAAAAATTCGGGGATTGGATATAAAAAGTTATCTTTCTAAAAAACTTATTTACTGGAGGTTAGAAAATGAAAAAAATGAATTTATTCTTGGTATTCCTATTGGCATTTAGCCTTTTATTTTCAGGTTGTGCTTCAAAACAATCAAATGAAGGTACGCCTACTGAAGCTGTGAAGTCCCTACCAGAAGAACCTACAAAGGTGACTATCGCGGGATTAAAGGGGCCCACTTCCATAGGTATGATTAAAATGATAGATGAAAAAACTTTAAATGGTGATGAATATAAGGTAGACTACATCGCCGAAGGTGCTCCAGATAGCCTAACGGGAAAAATTATCAATGGGGATATACAGATTTCCTCTGTTCCTATCAACTTGGCTTCTGTTTTATACAATAAAACAAAAGGTGCAGTACAAATTATGGGATTAAATACGATAGGAAATTTATATATCGTAGGTAGTGAAGAGATTTCTTCCCTACAGAATTTAGAAGGAAAAACCTTAGGAATGAGTGGTAAGGGTTCTACCCCTGATTATGCAATGAATTATCTTTTAGAGGAAAATGGACTACAAGATAAGGTTGAGCTAGATTATGCCTTAGATCATGCAAGCCTTGCCCAAAGCATTATTGCTGGGGATACCAAAATTGCTCTTTTGCCCCAGCCTTTTGTTACCCAAGTGACCATGAAAAATCCAGATGTCAAAATACTTATGGATTTAAATGAGGAGTGGAAAAAGGCTACCAAAGGAGAAAGTGAACTGATCACTGGAGCCATCATTGTAAATAAAGAATTTGCCCAAAACAACAAGGAATTTGTCTCCGAGTTTCTAAAGCAATATGAGGCTTCTGTAAATTGGGTAAACGAAAATCCTGCCGATGCATCTGTATTGGTAGAAAAAAATGATATTATGCCCAGTGCAGCTTTAGTAGAAAAAGCCATTCCTCACTCTGGCATAACCTACAAGCTTGCCAAGGATGAAAAAGAAAGCATAAACCATTTCTATAAAATATTATTGGATGCCAATCCAGCTTCAATAGGGGGAAATTTGCCTGATGAAGATTTCTATTATTCGGAGTAAATTTAAGAAAGTATTCATAGTATTATTTTGGGTTTTCATATGGGAGATAGTCGCTGGGAGAATCAATCAGGAGATCTATCTCCCTTCTCCCTTTTCCACATGTAAAGCCTTCTATCGCTTATTGTTTATAAAAGATACCTACAGGACCATATTATTTAGCTCCTATCGGACCATTTTTGGATTTATATTGTCTTGCTTTTGGGGAATCGTTCTTGGGTATTTCTGCGGAATCAATGACTTTTTATATGACTTATTCAATCCCTTCATTAGCACTCTCCGCACTGTACCTGTAATGTCTATTATCATCATTGCTCTTTTATGGTTTCAAGATACCCATGTACCCGTATTTGTGGCCTTTCTCATGGGTTTCCCTATTCTATGGATAAATACAGTGATGGGGATAAAAAATACCGATAAAAAACTTCTAGAAATGTGCAAAGTGTATCAGGTAAAAAAGCTCAGGGTGATTCAATCTGTATATTTTCCTTCGGCCTTGCCCTATATAAAATCTGCCATGATCTCTGCATTAGGGATTGGCTGGAAAGTGACATCCGCAGCGGAAGTTTTAAGTCTACCTAAATACTCCATTGGAAGATTTCTTTATGATTCAAAAGTATATTTGGAAGTACCGGATTTATTTGCATGGACTGTGATGATCGTAATCCTAAGCTTCCTCTTCGAAAAAACCCTTATGGGACTACTGGATACAAAATCCTCTAAAATAGATACACATAGGGAGAATCCGTTATGATTGAATTTCAAAATGTTTCCTTTCAATATAATGATTTAGATATCCTAAAAAATTTTCATATTACCTTTAGGAGAAATCAAATTAGCTGCCTAATGGGCCCTTCAGGAGTGGGGAAGACCACCATTGCCAACATGATGGCTAAACTCATCTTTCCCCAGAAGGGTCAGGTTACGGGAATAGAAAACGCCGTATACTCCTATGTATTTCAGGAGCCACGGCTTCTACCTTGGTATAGTGTCTATGAAAGTATAGACTTTGTGTTAAAGGATGTTTACCCTATCCAAGAAAGAAAAAAAGTTGTTTTGAAGTATCTTGAAATGGTAGGCCTTGAAAGTTTCAGGGACTATGAACCTGAGCAGTTAAGCGGTGGAATGGCCCAAAGGGTGTCTTTGGCCCGTGCCTTTGCCTATCCTTCCAATGTCCTCATTATGGATGAGCCCTTTAAGGGCCTTGACATGAAACTAAAGCAGGAGATGCTCTCCTCCTTTCAAAGGCTATGGACTGAAAGTAAGCGAACGGTGTTATTTATTACCCATGATATAGAAGAGGCTATCTCCCTTTCCCATGAAATATATGTTCTAAAAAACTCACCTGTAGAAATTCTTGAAAACATTGTTGGTGTGCAAGGAAAGGATAATCATCTTATAAGAAATAAGCTTCAGAATATCCATCTTCTCTAATCTATATTTCTTTGTTTGAAGCTGTCGCACTACATAATAAGTGCACAGCCTTTTTTAGTATATACTTTATGAGGAATAGGACATATTAGATAAAAAATGCGTCGTAGGCCCCCACTCTGCTTATTAATAGTGGTCCGCTGGACGAGTTAAATTCCGATTTGCCCATGTTCGAGACGAAGAGTTTGTAAATTTGCCATCTAGGCAAGCGTCAAAAACTCGCTACGCTCAAACACTTGACTTAAGGCGCCTATCTGCCTTCATTAACAAACTCTAGGTCTCTTCACAAAGCAAAATCTCCATTTAATTCGTCCAGCTTCCCTTAAATAGTGAGTTATAAATATAGTTATCCCATAAAGGGTCTTAGACCCAAAAGCAAAACCCAAGATGTTTGGTTTGCCTTATCATGAAGATCATTTTACAGCGTACTATTTATATATCAGCTGGGTTATTTAAATGGAGACTTGACGTAGTGCAGGGGTTTAGAGTTTGTTAATGCAGCTGGAAGCGTTTTAAGTCAAGTGTTTGACCGAAGGGAGTTTTTGACGCTGCTGAAAGCAAATTTTACAAACTCTTACCCCCAAACGGAGCAAGTCGGAATTTAACTAACCCAGCTGTTGCTATTCATGATAAGAAGGGCAGTCTAGGACGCATTTTTTATCTAATGCGACAGCCCTTCTACTTCTCTTTTTTCTTTTTTACTAAATAAGAACCCATCAAACAATGTTATTGTAGGTGGTAAAACAATAAAGGTACTGAGTAGAGCTAAGGTGATATTGATTACAGTCATCAATCCAAAATCTTTTAGAATGATGAATTCTGATGCCATTAGGACTGAAAAACCACCCACTGTAGTAAGCCCAGAAGCCACTATGGCTTTCCCTATCATGGTGGTGGCCACCATCATGGATTCTAATTTATCCTTTCCAGTCTTTCGCTCCTCAATATATCTTTCCAGCAGCATGACTGTCATCTCCGTCCCCATGCCCAGGACCAGCGCCCCTAGGGTTGAGGTGATTGGTGTAAACTTAATGCCCAACAGATACATGATTCCACTGGACATTCCCACGATCAGTACCACCGGGAATATAGGGATTAATGCTTTAAAGAGATTTCTGTATAGAATCAGAAGGGCCACAAACACCAGGCCTAAGCCTATAAGGGTCATCTGTATTCTCCCAGAAGTCAATCCTTTTACCATTTCTACATCTAGGACACTTTTCCCTGTAACTTCCACTTCCATAGGTGCATCCTTTACTTCCTCTTTTAAATTCGTAACAAAATCTTGTAGATCACCAATGGCTAAATGTTCTATATTTAATAGAATGACAGACTGGGTTCCGTCTTCACTAATAAACATACCTCTTTGCTGCTCTGGTAGACTGTCTATTATATCCATATACTCTTCAGTGGTTAAATCTTCCTCGGAGGAAAGGTTGCCTACCAAAGCATCTATAGATTTTGCGTCCACGACAATATTCTTATATTTTTCTTCTAGGTCCTTCGTCTTGCTTTGCATCCATTGGAGATTTTCCTTAGCTAATATATTATCATCTTTCATATATATGGCAATCTGATCCGTAGAACCCTTTTTATCCCGGATCTGATGGATGTCTTTGAGTGCTGCCATGTCCTGGGGCATAAAGCTTTCAATATCTGTTTCTACTCCTACATTTCCATCTACCACAAAGCCCAGGGCTGCAAGACCTATCACGGCAATGAGGATAGGGATAGACAATTTTAAGACTAACTTGGTGGTGGATTGCAGCAATCTATCCAGCATGGACTCTTTGTAGGGTGACTGGGTTTTACCCGATTTTGCGCTTCTTTCGCTTTTTGCCATATTATCTCTCAGGTGCAATATGGGCGTAAGGATAAAAATGCTTCCTATAAAAGCTATAATAACCCCTATGGTCAGCATATTACCAAAATCTTGAATCATTGGAACAGGGGATGCATAGAGAGAGATAAATCCTAATACGGTGGCCAGCACCGCTATGGCAACCGCTGTACCCATCTGCCCTACTGTTCTTTGTACAGATAGTTCTTCTTCATATCTGTTATGGAATTGTATAGAATAATCAATTCCTAAACCAATTAATATAGGGAATACTGCCATGGACACCATGGTAATAGGTACATTTAAAATGCTCATTAAACCTAAGGTTGCAATTACCGATATTAAAATAACTAGCAAGCTTAGCATTCTCCATCTTACTTTAAAAACTATGGCCAGGACGATGAGCATAATGATTACAGCTAGCCCTATCATTTTTACCATATTGGATCTCATTTCAGATTTTAATGCAGAATCTAATACAGGTTTTCCTGATACCACATAGGAGACATTCTCAAATTCTTCCTTATCCAAGGCATTAGATATATCCTCTGCTAATTGGGTCTTTGCTTCATCCCCTATATTTCCTTGCAATTTTATTACCATTAGGCTGTTTTGATCATCTATGACTACATCGGAAAACATAGATCTAAGGACTCCGTCTTCTTCGTATAAAATAGTATCTAACTCTTTTTGATTATGTGGAAAGTTGGGCACCATCATGCCAGATTTATCATGGAAGGTATGCAAACCTTCACCTATTTCTTTTAGTTTTCCTCCCATGGTCACGAACCCATCGGACATATTCCTTAATTCTTCTGGAGAAATCCCTCCAGATAACCCCTTCTTCATCTCAGCCATTTCTTTTTCCAGCTGAGGACCTAGATCCGATAGGACGGCAAATCCATCTGGGAGCAGCTCATTTCCCTCCGACATGGTGGATAATCCCTTGCTTAATTCAGTCAAGTTTTCTCCCATGGTCACAAACCCACCAGACATCGTCTTTAGTTCTTCTGGAGAGATACCACCGGATAAACCCTTTTTCATTTCATCAATTTGCTGTTTTAATTGGGAGCTCATATGATCTAATGTCTTCGAGGTATTTTGGCTTCCCTCAGTGATCATCCCAGTCTTTTCTGACATAGTAGATAGCCCCTGGGAGCTTTCTTTAATCTTTTTAGAAATTATAGTGAGTTGCCCTTGCATTTGAGGATTATCTCCCATTTGATTTGCCATTTGATTTAATTGGGAAGAAATATTTTCTAGGCCATCGGCGGCATTCACTAAATTTCCCTTTAATTGCCCTGCGCCTTCCCCTAAATTGTCCTGTCCACCCATTAGTTTGTTAAATACATTTGTCATCTCGGAAAAATCACTTAATTTTTTTTCTACAGCTTTTGGATCTGGTACATCTTTGCTGCCCAGTTCCCTGCCTATATCTATGAGTTTTTCACCCATTTCACCTAATCCATCCGCCATGGTTAGGAGCTTGCTCTGGATTTCGGTGCCTTGTTGATTGCCTATTTGCTTCATCATACTTTCGGGATTCATGCGGCTCATCAAATTATCTAATTTCTCTTCGACCGCCTTTGGATCTGGCAATTCTTTATTTTTTAGTTCCGTCCCTATTTCAGTTAATTTATTCCCCATTTCATCCAATCCATCACTTATGATAAGGGCGTTTTCTTTTATTTTCCCACTTTGAGCCTCTGTCATTTGATGTACAATACTTGCAGGGCTCATAAAGGAGAAGAGATTATCCTCGTATTGGAATTTCTGCTCTATATTCCACATCTTTTGCAGGTTATCTAAGGATAATACCTTTTTCCCAGATTCATCTGTAAAGAGGACCAGTATAGAGTCACCTCCAAAGGTATCTTCCATCTCTTTATTGGATATAAAGGCTGGATTGTCCGTCTTCACCAGGGTCTCATTCCCAGTTGCCATCTCCATACTAGGTACGCCAGTTGCGATTAGGATGGCAAATATTAATAGGGTCACTAATAATACTTTAAAAGGATGTTTTTCAATAAGATTACCTATCCCATGAAATATTCTATTCATCATATACTGCCCCCATTTTCTATTGATTAAACTGATTTAATATCATTGTAGATATTTTTTCCACATAATTTTTTATACTCTCTTCCTTCCTGTCAGGCATAAAAAGAAAGGATAAAATAGAACCCATCAGTAATCTTAAAATAAATTCTTCTTTTTCTTTGGATACTCCCATTTGATCAATTAATCTTTTTAACATTCCCAATATCTCTTCCATAAAGTTTTCATTTCCCAACTGGGATAGAAGAGGTGCCTCCATGAGAATTAATTTGATTATTTTATAATTTTTAGATATCAAATGAATCCTTTCATAGAGAATATATTCCAACTTTTCCCTGGAATTCAAGTCCTTTGAGACATCAATGGATTCTTCTAAAGTGCTTAGCAATATAGGTTTAATTCCCTCTAAAAAAATCTCTTGCTTTGATGAAAAATATCGAAATAAAGTTACTTCTGAAATATTTGCCGCTTTTGCTATCTCTGCTGTAGTACTTCCGCTATATCCTTTTTCTACAAATACGACCATGGCAGCATTTAAAATTTGTTTTCGTCGTTCCTCTCTACTTATTCTTTTTTGACTTTCTTTATTTCCCATAATAACCTCCTGTTTATTAGTAAGTACTTACTTACATATTTTAAATTAGAGTAAATTTTTTGTCAAGTTTTTTGCAAGAATATTTCTTAGCCTGATAAAATCTTTTCTTTCAAAAAGAAAAACCCCTAAATTATTCAATGATAATTTAGAGGTTTTATTATTTTTCATTTTTCCCTATAATTTCTTTTCTATGGCTACTCGCCATATTTCTGGCCCTTCTTCTAAATACTCCCATTCAAATTGATCTGTATATTCTGCAGACATTTGATAATATAAGGGTTTAGGATCATGATCATTGGTGAGTTCCATTTTTTCTCCCTTTTTCAAACCCTCAAAAGTATCAAAGATAACGGCATGCTTATCCTTTGGTGGATATTCCCTGGCATCTACCTTGGCAGCAAATTGTGACATAGTAAATTCTCTCCTTTTTATCTGTATAATTTTTGTATTCCACTATTTATGTTTTCCATTTATAAAGTATTCACTCAAATTGTTGTATTCATAGCATTCTAATTTTCCATATTGTGCAGCTAAGCAAAATTTCCATTTCACTGGCATAACGGGTTACTTTACATTCCTTATAGATTGGGGGTAAAGCCACAATACCCCACCTGATCACAACGGTTTTTCATATCTTTCCATAATTCCTTTTCCTGTATCGCATCTATAGCCGTTGGGTATAGAATATAGTTTTCTTTATAAATATGATCTCTTAGGTTAAAGATAATATATTTTGCAGTTTCATCCACTGTAGATTGAAAGAGTTCAAAATCCATTGTTTCAACATTCTCAGCGGCATCCTTTAGAACTTTCTTTCTGTTCCTTAAATCATCATGTTCCATTCTCATAATCCTAGTAGGACCTGTAATATTTCTCTTCTCCATCTCTGGGAAAAGAACATCTTCTTCCCTCTTATGATGGTTTTCAGCATCCAAAATCTGCTCAGCAACTTCCAGTAATTTTTTAAATATTTCAGAGTCTTCATCCTTACTTTGCATTTTTTGGATTTTAAAATTAATCTCTTCTAATTCTGTTAAAAATTCCTTTATCTTTTCATGTTCTATAATGAGGGTGTCTATGACATGACCCGGTTCTATTTTGGTTTTCATACTTTCTAGCTCATCTTTTAATACTTCCATATGAACATCGCAAAGATGTCTTAGATTCTGTGGATCCATGCCTCCTTCAATGAGCTTTTGCTCTGCTATGGATAATTCTATAGGGTCTATATTGGAGACAATATCCAGGGCTTCCTTCCTTAACTCTTCAGTCACACCTTCAGTATTCAATCTTTCTAGTACCGTAGTTAGTTTTTCAATTCTTTTATTATCCATAAAATTACCTCCCAATATTGTTATCTCCATATTATACCTTTCGTATAGAAGATAATGTGATTTGGGTCACATTACCTGTAGAAAAACATATTCATCAATCTCCATGGAATAAAAGTGATAAAGAATGGAAATAGGGTATATGCTTCTTTATGGACCTGGTGGGTTTGATGATTACAACATAACCTAAGGAGGGAAAATTCTTGAACAAAGTGAGAATAACAGATTCTGCCACTATTATGGGAAAAGTTTGTTTAGGAGTAGGGGCTTACATAGCCCAGGGAACTGTTCTACGCTCCCATGGAGATAATATTACCATGGGAAATCATAGTTGGGCTTTAGAAAACTCTGTACTGATAGGTACCCTAGAAAACCCATTAAAAGTAGGGAGTAAAACCATTTTTGGACATAAATGTATAGCTATTGGAGCAAAAATAGGACATCTATGTGAGATTGGAAATGGAGTTATTTTTATGCCGGGATGCAAAATAGGGAATATGTGTATTTTCGGTGAGGGTACCCTCATTCCTGGGGGAATGGTCATACCTGATGAATCTGTGGTGGTGGGTAGACCAGCAAGAATCATCAGAAAGCTTACCCAAGAGGATAGAGATATGATTAAAAGAATGAGAAATCATGATATTTCCCTACCCCCGACTACTGAAAATGTTTTTGAAAATATTCCAAAGGAAGGTGAAACAATGGGAAAACTATATTCATACAAAAATAAATTCCCAAAGATTAGTGAATTGGCTTATTTGTTTGACTCTGCTGAAGTCACTGGTGATGTAACCATAGGGAAAACTTCTATTATCGGCGCCGGTGTCAAGATCATTGGAGATTCTCATGGTCCAGTAACCATTGGAGAGAATGTAGAAATACATGAAAATTGTGTTTTGCATCTTTTACCAGACAATGAATTAATTATTGAAGACAATGTGACCATAGGGCCAGGCTGCATCATTCACGGATCCACTATAGGAGAAGGAACCATTATTGAACCAGGTTCCATTGTATGTGACTATAGTAATCTAGGAAAAAATACTTTGGTAAAGGCTGGCAGCTTGGTAAAACAGCGAAGTATTTTTAAGAATAACTCCATTCTAGAAGGCTTTCCTGCCATAGAAATAGGTAAGTTGGAGAAATCTTTGGAAAAACCTCCTTGGGCTTTTCAAAAAGATAGATTGACAAAATAATGACGGACTGTAGCCTCATTTTTATCAACTAGAAAAGTTTGCTTTTGTCCGTAAGGGCAATTTTCCTATTCTAAATGAAGAAACAGAGGATATCTTCATCACGATATCCTCTGTTTTGCTGTGCTCTAATTGCCTTCTAGTAAATATTCTTCTAGGGTAAGATCATTCTTATAAATAATCTCTGCGTGTTCTACTCCCACATATCTAAAATGCCATGGTTCATATGTATATCCGGTGATGTGAGTTTTGCCCTTTGGGTATCTAAGGATAAAGCCATATTTATGGGCATTGTCCTTTAGCCATTTTCCTTCTTCTGTACGTTCAAAGGAAGTTTTCACCCAATGTTCTTTATTTCTTCCTCCTATATCAAAGGCAAGTCCTGTTTGATGTTCTGAATGTCCCGCTCTGGCCGAATAGGTAGAGGCTTTTTCTACACCGTCTTTTTGGGCATATTGGTTAAAAAGGTTTTTTTGATACTCATAGCTTCTGAATCCCGAAACTGATTGAATGGTTTTTCCTATTTCCTCCTGAGCCGCCTTTGTCATTTTATATAATGCCTCTACTGCCTCAGGATTTTCTCCAGGATTATAATTTGAGGGAAGTCCATAGGTTTTATTTACCAATATAATTCCTTTAATGATTGTTTTTTCGGTAACTGTTTCTGGTTCTTCAAGGCTTGTCCCATTGTTATTGAAAACCTCTTGGGCCCTGTTTATATTTTCTGAAGCTATAGGACTGTCTTTATGAATTAATTGAGGGAAAAAAACACCAATTATTGTTACTAAAACAACCACTCCCAAGGTTATTTTCATCTTGCTTCTCATGCAAACACATCCTTATTTCATAGTATTGGATTAGGTGGTTTTTGCTTGATTAAGAGTATTATATCATAATTTATAATACCCTATGAAACTAAGTAGCGAAAGTATATTTTACAACGTAGGACAACTTAACTGGTTAGTAACGGCTTCCCCTATATCATAAGGTTTGGGAGTCCGCCTTTGTTTTTAGTTTTTTTCTTCTTCGGAAATATATTTTGATAGAGTGGCATTCCAACTTTTTACATAAGGGCCTGTTGCCCATTCTGCCATAATGACGCTTTCCCCTTCTTTTAAGGGAATTCTCTCCAAAGGACTTTTTAATATTCCCTGTTCTATCTGGTAAATATATATTTCTTCTTTGGTCACAATTAAGGCGATATCCTTACTAGGGGCGGTGAATATATCAATAGCACTGGGCACCCGATCCTTCACCCCAGTCCAAGGTACGCTTAATTCATTATAAAATATAATCGGTTTAGAAGGAATAAGATTTATAGGATAATCCCATTCAACAGTGTTATTTCCCACTGGAGTCATTCTACCTTTTAAAAACCAATATCCCATTTTTCTTTCTAAACCAAAGTTTTCTTCTATCTTCGAAGTAGTCCCTTCATCTATTTCCAATGACTTCTTTCGTTTATTTACCTCTTCCTCCATAGCCTTTAGCCCAGCTTCTCCTAGTAAATCAGATATTTTTATGGCCTTTATATTGGGTAAGCTATCTACAGCAAGCATCTTTAAATAACTTTTTTCCTGCTTATTTTTTCTATCTTCTGCCAAGGTGACCTTTGTTTCTTCAATAGAAAGGTAGTCATTGCCTATATAATTAATTTTCCTATAGATCTCCTCCTTATGATCAATGCTTAACGCATCCATACTTTCTTGTTGGGGATTGCTCTTTAGCTCGGTCAAGATGCTCTTTAGAACTAAAGAATCCTCTCCATGGTTTTTTTCTACCTTCATTTCATAAAAACCATTTTTCCGAGGAAAAACAATATGATTCATATCCTTTATAGGAAATATCTTTTCATTTTCCATACCAATCCATAGGGTTCTGTACTGATAGTTTTCTTCCTGGGTAGTGGGGCTCCTCAAGCCCAGTAATACACCGGCTCTTATACTTTCTGTATTACTTTTCTTTTTGACATCTTCCTTTTGGTCGTGCTTCTGATAGGATTGAAAAACTTCTGGATTTACTTCCTTTGACCGTCTCTTTGCCCTATAACTGCTATTAAAGATTTTAATAATGATTTCATCCTCTTTTATTTTTATGACTTCCCATAGGGCATTTTTATTATCCGTAACATTAATAACCTGGATCTCCCTTTCATCAAACTGGTACTCCTCTGGAAAGGCTTGGTGGTTATATAAAAGATAAGCGCTTCCTTCCACCTTTTTGAATTGATAGGTAGGATGGGGTAAAAAATATTCTCCTAGAAGGGCATTCTCCCTATTAAAATAAATTCTTTTCCCTATCCAGTCTTTATAGGTACTCGAATTGGTATTGTCAGTTTTTAATACAGCAGTTACTTCCCAGGTTCCTTCAATAGGAATATTCCTATTTTTAGGAGGGATAACTCGCTGAACAAAGTCCTCTGTACCACGGGTACATCCTGTAAACAGTATGACTAAAATTAAAAAAAAGCTTATAAATTTTATCCTCTTTTTCATTCTAATTCACCACTTCTTCCACGGGCAGAGTAATTTTAACTTGGGTACCTTTATTGATCTTGCTGCTTATTTCCAAAGTTCCTCCCATCATGGTCGTGATTTCATCACATAGGGATAGCCCAATGCCATTTTGAGATTTGCTGGACTTCCCTTTATAAAATTTCTCCTTTACCTTTGGAATCTCCTCTTGAGCTATCCCACAACCATCGTCCTCTATAATAAATATATATTGATTATTTTCATAAACTGATGAAAGCAATACCTTTCCTCCCTGTTCGGTAAACTTAAAGGCATTGTCCAGAAGATTAATAAATACTTGCTTTAATCTATTGGCATCCATAAGAATGGTTGGATTTTCATCTCCATAAGTAATATCAAAATATTTTTCTTCCCTTGTGGCTCTTGGAGTTAATTGCCTTTTTATCTGTTCTAGGAGATTGGGCAGATATACTTCTTGATAATGTAAGGAAACTTGTCCCGATACAAATTTGGAAAAATCCAACAACTCTTCTACCATATGGGTCAATCGATCACTTTCATTTTCAATAATATCTAATCCATCTTTAAGCATTTCTTGATTGATATATCCCTGTCTTAAAGTCACTGCCCATCCCTTTATTGATGTTAGAGGAGTCCGAAGTTCATGAGATACAGAAGAAATAAAATCATTTTTAATTTCATCTTTTTTTAGTATTTCCTCTGCCATGTAATTAAGAGTACCCGACAATTTTTCAATCTCATCCTTAGATTTTACCTTGCTTTTTACTTTGAAATTTCCTCTGGCCATTTCTTCTGCCACTGAAGTGACTTCCTTGAGAGGGCTAGTAATGCTATTGGCCACTAAAATACTTATTAAACCGGATATCAAAACCACCAAAAATCCAAAAATAATAAAATTTAAAGCAATCCTTTGAATTTCCTTATCAATTTCCCCTAGAGAAGCGATAAACCTTAAAATCCCTATGGGCTTTTCCTCAACAATTAGGGGATAGGAAATGGCCAATACCTTTTTTGTATCATAAGGCACCTTCCCAATCCATTTTCCCCTTTGCCCCTGTAAAGCCTTTTTCACATCCTCTATTTTGGAGACATTTTCATCCATAATTCCCATGGAATCCATCAATATATTTCCATCCATATCTATAATTTCTACCTGGGCAGTTACCTGTTTCCAAAAAGTATCTACATTGTTCAATACATTTTCATCCAAAGTGGCATCAGAAAAGTACTTTACATATAGATCAGAAGAAATTTGTAATTGATTAAACAGTGTATCTTCCAAATTTTTATAATAGTTTTGTTTTAAACTGCTAATTAAAAATATTTCCAAAATAGCCACCGTAATGATGATGATAGACATAAAGTTCATGACCATTCTACTTTTTATGCTATTCATTGGTCTTATCTCCCTTTAATCTATATCCCACTCCCCACACGGTTTCAATCCATTGAGGAATGGAAGGGTTTTCTTCAAGTTTTTCCCGTATTCTTCTTATATGCACATCTACTGTTTTCATATCCCCATAATAATTTTCTCCCCAAATGATTTTTAAAATTTCTTCCCGTTTAAAAACCTTTCCGGGACTCTCCAATAATATTTTCATGATGAAAAATTCTGTAGGCGTTAGTTCTATTTCAACATTGTGCTTATAAAAACGTTGTTCTTCAATATCTAATTTCAAATCCTGAAAAAAGAGGATCTTCCTCTTTTTTTGCCTAGCGTTGGACACCTTCCTTAAATTGGCCCGAATCCTTGCTACTAGCTCTAGGGGGTTAAAGGGCTTTACCATATAATCATCCGCCCCCAATTCCAAACCCATTATTTTATCCATATCTTCAGCTTTGGCCGTTAGCATAATGATAATACATTCCGGCATGATTTCTCTAATTTTATAACAAACCTCAAAGCCATCCATCTTAGGTAACATAACATCTAGAACAACGACCTGGGGAAAATATTGTTGCAGCACCTCTAATGCACTTTCTCCATCCCCAGCTTCTAAAACATCAAAATGATCCCTCTTTAGGTTAATAGAAATAAACTTTCTTATGGATGTTTCATCTTCCACAATGAGCACCTTGGGTTTAGCTGTATCCATTATCTCTTCTCTCCTTTTTTACTTGACCTGTTCATTGTACTATACCCCAAAATCCTATTCTACAAAAAAATACACTTTTTTCATTCCTTAAACCTTTTGTAACTTTTTTTAATAACTTTGTAAAACATTGTAGAAAAAAACCTTGTATACTATAAATAAGATAACATGGACGAAGGATGTGACTAAAGTGAAAACCTTTTTAAATTACAAGTTTATTATTCCCATAGCAATAATTATATTTATCCTTCTAATGATTTTTAATCCTCTTTCTCTTCTTCCAGGGGAGCATACAGTGGTGATCGCTGAGGAAAAGGTACAGTCTGAAAACCTTCCTAAACAAGAAGAAAAGCAAGGGATGGAAAAAAACTATTCTAAGGATAAAGCTGATGAGGAGACCTCCTCTGGGACACAAAAAGATAAGGAAGGTCAAAAGTCTCCTCATGAAACAGAAAAAAACAATGAAGATAAAAAATCTTCTTCAGAAACACAAAATGATCATGAAGCTGTTCCCCCTAAAGAAGTTGAAGAACAAAAGGTAGCCTATCTTACCTTTGATGATGGACCCTCTAAGAATGTAACTCCATATATTTTAGATATTTTAAAAGAATATCAAATTAAGGCAACCTTCTTTGTCATCGGTAGTCAGGCTCAGGAGAACCCAGAGATTTTAAAACGTATAGAGGCCGAAGGACATATGGTAGCAAATCATACCTTTAGTCATAATTATAAATATCTCTATGCCAGCCCTAAAAACTTCCTAAAGGATCTGGAGAAAAATGAAAAATTATTGGATGAACTATTATCTAATTATTCCAAGACAGGGATTATTCGCTTCCCTGGTGGCTCCTTTGGTAAAAGCAAAGCTGCTACCCGTAAAGCTGTTATAAATGAAGGTTACCAATATATTGATTGGAATGTAGTGAGTGGGGATGCCGAAGGAAATAATATTCCTCCTGCCAAACAATTAAACAGACTTATGGAAACCCTAGAGAATAAAAAGTCTGCTGTGATTTTAATGCATGATGCCAATACCAAGCAGACAACTATAGATGCTCTTCCTAGGATGATTGAATATATTCAATCTCAGGATTATGTTTTTAAAACGATGGCAGATTACGAGTTTTAAGATCAATAGGAGCGGGATAGGTCCAGCCCTTACATAAACTCTTTAAAGCAAAACAAGGCAGAAGAATACTAGTATTCTTCTGCCTTGTTTTGCTTTTTATCAATAGAATTGTATAATGAAAGAGCAAATACAAAGTCATCAAGTCATTCTTAAGATATGGGGTGAAATCATGTATAAATTAGGTGGGATAATCATAGGGGCTTTGATCGCTATTATGGTTACTTTTAATGGAGTTTTAAGTCAATTTACCAATGCCTATTTAGCCACTTTTATCATTCATTTAGTCGGTCTTATCATCATCAGTATTTATCTTGTCAGTACAAAACAGCTTAAAATTAAAAAAGGAAGCATCCCTCTTTATTTGTTTTGTGGAGGAATTGTAGGAATAATTCTTGTAACCTTAAATAACCTCTGTTTTGATACCCTAGGCGTATCTTTAACACTTTCCATTGGTCTTTTAGGGCAATCTATTCTTTCCACTTTCGTTGATCACTTTGGCCTACTTGGTATGCCCATTCAAAAATTTGAAGTGAAAAAGATACCTGGCTTTGCTTTGGTTTTAGCGGGTATTCTCACTATGATGTTTTTATAGGAGGAATTTTTATGATATGGATAAGTTTTTTAGCCTTATTGGCAGGAGGATTTACTATTTTGTCTATGATTCTCAATGCCCAGTTAGGAAAGAGAATTGGTATACTACAAAGTACACTTATGAATTATTTCGTGGCATCTATGGGGCTGTTTTTCCCTTTGCTCTTTACCGGACAAATGAAAAACCTCTTCCTGCTTCCCTTTAATGAAATCCCTTGGTGGGCATTTTTAGGTGGAGCTATTGGAGTAAGTGTTGTCATTTTATCCAATATTGTTACACCTAAAATACCTGTTATTTATACTACTTTATTAACATTTTTGGGACAAATGATTGTAGGCATCACCATGGACATATTTCTTACCCATACCTTTTCTTTGGGTAAAGTAGTGGGGGTTAGCCTTATTGGTGCAGGCTTATTATATAATATACATATTGATAAGAAGGAAGCTGAAATTTCTCTAATGAAATAATGCCAGAAGGAGGAGCATAAGGTAATCCTAGCGTTTCTTTTTCATTTTTTTCTTCTTTGTATGATAAAATAATCTTATGTTCATAATCTTGAAAGAGAAACTATCAAATAGAGGGTGAGATCATGTATAGCATTTTATCTTTAATTTTTAGATATCTTTTTATTTTACTGATATATCTTTTTATGTTCGGTATTATTCGATTAATGTACCTAGATATTAAAGGCATAAAAAAAAGAGCTTTTCAAGAATCTACTTATTTAAAATTAATTAACCGCAAGGATGATCTTTATTTTAAAGTAGAGGAGTCCTATTCTTTAGGAGATGAGACCGCCATAGGTAGATCCTCTAACAATGACATTGTCATTAAAGATCCTTATATTTCAAAAAAGCACGCTCTTATCGAAAAGGAAAATGAATTCTATTTCATTAAAGATTTAGGTAGCTCTAATGGTACCTTTGTTAATGATGAGCAAGTGCTTAATTCTATTCGTCTGGAACATGGGGATAGCATAAAAATAGGACAGGTCAACTTTTTATTTGTCAGTGATGACAAATGGGAGAAGGAGGTGTAACTTCCAATATGATCAAACAATTAATCAGCTATAAGTTTCCTCAAAATATATTAATTAGCCTCAATCTCATTGGATTGTTCTTGGTCATTCTTTACAACCATCAATTAGACAGACTCTCTTTGGCCGTAGCTGCAGGGTTAATATTGATCATCTATTTATCCAATTTTCTATTGAGAAAAATATCTAAGGGAGATCACTATATTTTCTTAGTGGTCAGTATGTTGATGAGTATAGGGATTATTATGATATATAGATTGGATCCGGCCTTAGGAGTTAAACAAGTTATTTGGTTTCTTGTAGGGATTATTACTTTATTTATTAGTTATTTTATTGTAAAATTCAATAAAAAGTGGTCCCAATGGATTATCCTATATGTGGCTCTATCCCTTGTATTGTTTCTGGCTACCCTTATTTTTGGTAGTAATATAAAAGGGGCCACCAACTGGATTAGAATAGGCAGTCATAGTTTTCAACCTGTGGAATTGATCAAAATTTTATTTGTATTTTTCTTAGCCTCTTATTATTCCAATAGAGAAAAATACCAAAATAAATACATTTTTTTCGCTATCGT
The DNA here is from genome assembly GCF_024622505.1 of Irregularibacter muris. Classification (NCBI taxonomy): domain Bacteria; kingdom Bacillati; phylum Bacillota; class Clostridia; order Eubacteriales; family Eubacteriaceae; genus Irregularibacter; species Irregularibacter muris. The sequence continues at coordinate 52,069 of NZ_JANKAS010000011.1, read as the reverse complement.
CTATGTCCATATTGTTTTTCTATTTTTACAAAAGGATTTGGGATCGGCCATGCTTTTTTTCATGGTGTTTATTACCGTAATGTATGTGTACGAAGCAGAAAGGTTATTTATTCTCTATAACCTAGGTGCGGCTTCTATTATGGCTGTTTTTAGTTATTTTATTTTCAGCCATGTAAGGGTAAGAGTAGAAACTTGGATTGACCCTTGGAAATCTATTTCTGGAAAGGGCTATCAGATCACTCAATCCCTTTTCGCCATTGCAGCCGGTGGCTTTTTAGGCACAGGGATTGGTAGGGGGCACCCTAAGTTTATTCCTGAAGTTCACACCGATTTTATCTTTTCTGCTATTTGTGAAGAAATGGGTGTTTTGACGGGCATTGCCGTGGTTATGCTGTATATCATTTTAGTCTATAGAGGCATTAAGATAGCTCTAGAGCAAAGGAGCCAGTTTTATCGAATTATTGCTTTGGGAATTACTTTGGTCTTTGGATTTCAAGCCTTCATCATTTTGGGAGGCGTAACCAAGATGATTCCCCTCACCGGCATTACCTTGCCCTTTCTAAGCTATGGGGGAAGTTCTTTAGTTGCCAGTTTTGCTTCTTTAGGTATTCTCCAGGCTACCTCAGAGGTGCTGGAAGATAAAAATGAGGAAATTGAGGAAGAAGATGATGAAGATGAATAAGGAAGAAAATCGAATAATCATTGTACTGTTTTCCCTAAGCCTAGTTTTTATTGCCTTAATTGTATATCTTAGTTATTTTGAGGTATTTGAAGCAGCCTCTATAAAAAATAATAACTATAATCGTAGGGTCTGGTTGGAAGAAGAATATGTGACGCGCGGAAGCATCTATGATCGCAATCATACCTTGCTTGCTTCTAGTACCCGGGACAAAGAACAAAATCAAGAACGGGATTACAAGTATGGAAATCTCTACAGCCATATTATTGGCTATACCCACAGAGAATTAGGGAAAGAAGGCTTGGAAAAAACCTATAACGATGCCCTGATCAATTTAAGTGAGAGCAATTCTTTAAATGAATTTAAAAAAGTTATCGCCAGCATGGATAAGGAGTTAAGAGGTAATGATTTAATTCTCACCCTAGATCATGGTCTGCAACAATATGCTAAGGATTTGCTAGGAAAACAAAAGGGCTCTATTGTAGTAATGAATCCCTCTAATGGTGAAATCTATACCATGGTCAGCTATCCGGACTTTGACCCTAATCATCTAAAGGAAAATTGGGATAGTATCCTCCAAAATCCAGATAGTCCCTTGCTAAACAGGGCCACTTCAGGTTTATATACTCCTGGTTCTATCTTCAAGGTCATTACTACCTCTTCGGCTTTAGAAAGTGAAGGCATAAACACTGACTTTGATTGTAAGGGTCAGGTAAATATAGATGGTTATGTTCTGAGGGATTATAATGGAATTGCCCATGGTCATGTGGATTTGCATGACTCCTTGGTGAAATCCTGTAATGTAGCCTTTAGCCAAATAGGTGTAGAATTAGGAGGAAAAAAATTAGAAGAAACCTCTGAAAAGTTTATGTTAAATCATAAAATCCCCTTTGATCTAGATACCAAACAGTCCACTTTTCCCAAATCTAAAATGAGTAAAGCAGATTTGGGTGCCTCGGGCATTGGTCAAGGTAAGACTCTGGTAACTCCATTAAATATGGCCATGATGGCCTCAGCCATTGCCAATGATGGGAAAATAATGAAGCCCAATATCGTAAAAGAAATCCTTACCCCCGCAGGTAAAAGTCTTTCTACAAAGGAGCCTGAAGTCCTATCCACAGCCATTTCTCCTGAGATTGCCCGTTCCATAAAAGATATGATGGTGGATGTAGTTAACCAAGGAACAGGTAAAAATGCCAAAACTTCCGCTGTGCAAATTGCCGGAAAAACAGGTACGGCAGAAAATGCCCATGAGAATGCCCATGCATGGTTTGTGGGCTTTGCTCCAGCAGAAGAGCCCCAGGTAGCTATTGCCGTGATATTAGAAAATCATGGTTCTACTGGAGGCAGCAGTGCAGCACCTATGGCAAGAAAGATTATTACCCAAGCCTTGAAGGAATTAAGATAAAAACAGGGAAAGAATAGAGCCACCTTATACACAATTAGCTCGTTAAAATATAATACAAAAGATATGAGCCCATGGATAGTAACCTTCTATCCATGGGCTCATATTCAACAAGTATCCGTGCCACATCTTTTCTATTGTATTCATCTGCTGTGTTCTTTTTTAGCGCTGCATTTTAGTTGTTGGAACATTTATAATGATTTTTACTTTATAAAATATAGATTATAGTTAGGATTTCCCTTTTGATTTGCAATATCTATTTCTCTATAATAAATAAGATATTGATCTTTATCTTTAAATTTACCTATAGATATACTAAGTAATTGTGCTTCAACTTCCTTATCCAATAACTCTGGCACAATATCTTCATATCCAATATTATACGTGTCATCATGAATATTATATTCGCCAAGACTCTCTACATCCATATCCGAGGATAAAAAAGTATAGGTATATCCTTCCCATTCTCCCGTAAGATGCTGCATTTCATTGTTTTCCTTTACCTCTTTTGAATATTCTAACACTTTTCCTGAGGATAATTTAATTCCATTTTCATTGAGATCCATAGTGAATTCTAAGGGATTGTCCCCCTTAATGACAATATGATAAACATCTGCGTCTTCTTTTTCACATGTAAAAGGTATATTCTTATCCTCTACTAATGAAATATACTTTCCATTCATTAAATTATTATATTCCATTTCTGTTATCCCTAACTCCTCATCATAGGGACAAGGATATCTGTTGTTTTCTGTATACTCCTTATACCACTGAAAATTATTTTCCACTGCTTTTTTTCTTTTGTCTAACACGGCATAATAATCTTGGGAAAACTCCTGCACTATTGATGTAGCAGTAGTTTTTGTCTCTAGCTTATGAAAAAACTTTCCCGACTCATTACTCCTATTGACATCTTTACTCTGGCACCCTACAAAGAACATACATAAAGTTAATAGAAGAAGTAATATGATTTTTTTCATTTTTCCCCTCCGTTTTAAATAATATTAACCTCACTTTATTGTGATGGTTATTTTTGTTAATTGTATAGTGGTGTATATTTTTGGCTTTACTGGTTTATTATGGCCACTGCCCGCACTGGTGAGCCATCGGCATTCTTATACTTTAGAGGTAGGCAAGAAAAAAGAAAGTTATCTTGCGGCAATTTGCCTAAATGGGTAAGATTCTCTATAATGATGATATTGTTTTTTAAGAGTGCATAATGATTAGAAAATTCCTGGCTATGGAGTTCATCCACCGACAGGGTGTCTATGCCTATTCCTTTTACAGAAAAAGAACATAACCATTGAACAGCTTCTTCGGTCAAGGTTGGAAAGCCTTCATAGTACGATTGACTTCCCCAATATTTACTCCAGCCTGTATGAAATAATACAAAATCTACCTTTTGTATCTTATCTTTGTAGTTTAATAAATCCCCTAGTTCAATTCTATCCTTTTTCCCACCACCACAATCTATCACCATAGCCTTACCAAAAAACTGATTGACATCCACCTCTTCTAAAGATCTACCCTGGATTAACATATGGGCAGGAGCGTCAATATGGGTGCCTGTATGGGAATAAATAATTAGCTTTTTCTGGGCAAAACCTTCTTCTTCTACTGTGCATATTGAATAAAACTCTGGTGGCTCATCTCCTGGAAAAACAGGCATATCATCATACAGAGTATGGGTTAAATCAATAATTTTCATCTATTCGCTATCCCCTTACATTCAATTCTTCATATCTACATAATCCTCTATCTAAAGCCCTTTGCCTTAATTCTAAATAAAGCTCTGCATTAGTAGCATTCTCGTAAGGAGCAACAAATAGTCCTCCTATAAATAATGCCAATACCCCTAATATATACCATCCTATGAAGGAAAGGTTTAGGACGAAAATATTGAATTTTTCTCCTTCAGTCATGTCCCTACTTAATGTGATTGCCCTTTCATGCCCTATTTGAGGATTATCTGCTAAGATGTAGGGGACCATGCGGTAGGAATAGGATTTTATAATACCCGGAATAATAAGCAGAAGTGTCCAGAAAAATAGCAAAACATCTCGGTAAAACATAGTCCCTACGATATTCATATAATAATCTTTACGAAAAAAATATACCAAGTGATTCATATTCACTCTATCCTCTGCCGCTTTTACAAAGTATTTCCGACCTCCTATTTCTAATAGATAACCTAAAACCACTCTAAAAATAATCCATAGGATAGCGCCTATAATCACTATAGCAAAAGCTGAAGTGAAAAAAAATTCGAAAAATTCCTCTTTCATATTGGATAGATAATGGCCCATCTCACTATTTTCATATCTGTATTTGATGATTCCATCCCCACTGCCATGGTCACTACTAAATCCATTTACAATACTCAAAACTAAACTCACAATAAAAGCCTTCCAGTAGGATCCTTTCAAAGCTGATTTTGCCCTTGTTTTCAATTCTTTTCGCGTCCACATAGCCATCTCTCCCAAATGATTTATATTGATCTTCTTTCTACACATATTATTTAAAAATCCTTTTCCTATGATAAAAAAGAGTTTTCCAAAGAAAACTCTTTTTTATCAACACTATATTTTCATCTTTCTCTTCTTCTGATTTATATAAGCTTACTCTGTCTTCGGATTTTTTCTACTTCATCAGCTATAAATTGTACTTGGGGACCTACAATAACTTGCATACTGTGACGGTCAATAACCTTAATACCAGGTACACCTGCTTTTTTAATTTTTTCTTGGTCTACAATATCCATATCCCTTACTTCTACTCTTAGACGAGTAATGCAATTATCCACAGAGGTTACGTTAGCGTTTCCACCTAGTCCTTCATAGATAATAGACGCCATTAGAGCAAATTTTTCATGGGCAGATAGGTTGGTCATTCCTTCACCCTCCATATCTTCAGGAATACTTTCTTCTCTACCTGGAGTGGTTAAATTTAATTTAGTGATCAAGAACCTAAATACTACATAGTAAAGGACGGCAAAGGCTAACCCTTGGAGAATTAACATATAGGGCTTATTGGCCAAGGGTAATTTTGAACTCAGGAAAAGGTCTACAAATCCTGCACTAAAGCCAAATCCAGCCGTCCATTGGAAAAATGCAGAAATGGCTAGGGAAATGCCTGTTAATACTGCATGGGCAAGATATAGAGCAGGTGCCACAAACATGAAGGCAAACTCCAGGGGTTCTGTAACCCCAGTAAAGAAGGCAGCAAATCCTGCTGCTAACATTAGGGATGCTGTCTCTTTTTTCTTTTCTGGCTTAGCGGTATGATACATAGCAAAAGCTGCTCCTATCAGTCCAAACATCATAATGGGGAAAAATCCTGCTTGGTACATTCCTGTAATCCCCTTAACACCGGTACCATTCCAGAAGTTACCGATATCATCAATTCCAGCCACATCAAACCAAAATACTGAGTTTAGAGCATGGTGTAATCCTGTGGGGATTAATAACCGATTAAAAAATCCATATATTCCAGCTCCAATATGCCCCATTCCACTAATTGCTGTACCAAAGTTTACTAACCAAGTATAAATGACTGGCCATACAAAGAATAAAACAAAGGTAATAGGTAACATCAATACAGATGTCATGATAGGGACTGATCTCTTTCCACTAAAGAAAGCTAGAGCATCGGGCAATTTTACATGGCTAAAGCGATTATACATAGATGCCGCGACTAATCCCGAGAGAATACCAATAAATTGATTCTCTATTTTCCCAAAGGCTGCATTAACTTCGCCCACATCAATACTCAATAACATTGCTACAACGTCTGTAGAAAGTAATGTGGTGACAACAAGGTAGGCAACCAAGCCACTTAAAGCTGCTGCCCCATCTCTTTCTCTAGACATGCCCAGTGCAACCCCTACAGCAAATAGAATGGACATATTGTCAATAATGGAACCTCCTGCTTTAATGAGAAAGGCTGCTATAGGACTGCCTGCTCCCCAACCCAAAGGGTCAATCCAATAACCTATACCCATTAAAATAGCTGCAGCAGGTAACACCGCTACGGGTAACATCAAAGAACGTCCAAGTCTTTGTAAATACTTCTTCACTTTATAATTCCTCCTTTTATATTAAATTTGGATTAAGTAAGTGAAATAATAAAAAGATTATTCCCTAGGATCTTTGCATTTTTATGGCAAATTAATAGAAGAGCTATTTGACCCACCTAATCCATAAAAATTATTTTCGATAAATATCCATGATCTTACTCTCTCCCCTTGTCACCTTTCCTTGTTCTACAGATAACTCTTCCACCTTATCCATATTGGTGATGACTATAGGGCTTATGGCAGATGATGCATAATTTTGTATAAGCTTTAAGTCTATTTTCAATAATTTATCTCCTTGCTTTACGTCATCCCCAGCTTGTATAAAACTTTCAAATCCCCTTCCATTTAGGGCAACTGTATCCAAACCCACATGTATTAAAATTTGTATGCCCTCTGAGGTCTCTATACCAATGGCATGTTTTGTAGGGAATATCTGTATAATCTTACCATCACAAGGTGCCACTACAATTTCTTCCGTTGGTTTTATGGCCAATCCATCTCCTACCATCTTTTCTGCAAATACGCTGTCAGGCACCTGACCTATTGCTATAATTTCTCCCGTCATGGGAGATATAAGAGAGAAGGTGTTTTTTTTCTTAAAGAAGTTAAACATTTCATACCTCCTAGTTTTAAGAATCTTAATATTTTTATGGATTTTGCTGCAATGAAAAAGGCATAAACTAACTCCATACAAAAAATCTGTATGAAAAAAGCTTATGCCTGATATGACTCAGTAACACGCTTAACTATTTAGTTAGAAGATCGTCTAATTCTCTCAATGTGTAGAGCTAAATAACCTATTTCTCCCTCTTTTACATCAATATTCTTTTTCTCATTAATATATTCTCCAACTTTTTGGGCAATCCTATAGGATACTTCAAATTGCTCCTTTATACTTTCCAATAAGGGGTTATCTATAGGCTTTTTTTCTTCTGTTCTAATAATGGCTACTCGTAAATGATTGATTAATCTAGTGTACATTAAATCTTGATTATCGATAGTCATCGCTATTTCTTTTTGAACTAAATCCACCACTTCCTTTAAAAGTCTTGTATCCTTCATGGTGTCTTTGACTTTTTTATTTTGCCTTGCGGAATGAAGATGAAGGGCAATAAATCCAATTTCTGCTTCTGGAATATCTACCTCTAATCTTTCTTTGATAAGTTGAGCAGCCTTTAATCCGATTTGAAATTCTTCTGGATAAAGGGCTTTTATTTCATAAAGAAAGGGATTGCTAATCTCTAATTGCATGTGTATTCTTTCAATAGCAAAGGCAATGTGGTCAGTTAATACAATATGAATATGAGAATTAAGATGACCCAATTCTTTCTCTGCCAGAGAGATAATTTCCTCACTCATGCCGATGATCTTTCCATCTAGTTGATTGAGAAGCTGCAGATATTCTTTTTTTGTTCTTTTATCATAGGCAATAAAGGATTTCTCTATGTCATGATTACTCAATCTAACCATTTTCCCATCCTTTTTTCCAAAACCAATCCCTTTCCCTACTAAGATGTGCTCCTGTCTAGTTTTTTTATCCACAGCCAATATAACATTATTATTCAAAACCTTCGAGATCATATAGTCCCTTTTTATAGACAAGCACTCACCCCTTTAGGTAAAAATAATAAAAGGCATAACCCTATATACAGTAATCTTATATTACCATCCATAGGTTTATGCCTGATCAAAATCAGTAACACACCTTTTCTATTTAGATACTACTATTTTAAGTAATTTCTCTTTGATTACTTCTATCATACAATAGTCTGTTAAATTTTGTCAATATCTTTCTCGAAAAAATATCCTTTAATTTTCCTCATTTAAAATTTGTATTACATCTCCTGGTCGGACTGTTCCATTCTTGAGTATTATGGTAAAAATCCCCTCAGTAGGCATAATGCACATTCCTACCTGTTGGGAAATTTCACAGCCACTGTGGCATTTCTTTCCAATCTGGGTTACTTCTTGGAGGGTTTCTCCGATTTTAAGCCTGGTTCCTACCGGTAGGGTATGTAGTTCTATCCCCTGGGTAGTAATGTTTTCTGCAAATTTTCCTGCATCTAAGCCGTCTACTCCTAGGGCAATCATTTTATCTATACTTTCCTGGGCTAAAAGACTTACCTGTCTATGCCAATTCCCTGCATGGGCATCTCCCTCTAGTCCATGGTTTATCTTAAAATTTCCCACTTCTATGGGTTTTTTTACCGTTCCCTTTTTTTCACTAATATTTACAGCTACTACCTTTGCCATATAATAACCTCCCCTATTGTTCTATAAAGACAGCGGCTATCACCGCTCTAGTAAAATAGAAAAGTTTGCTCCCAGAGGGACAAAACCAACTTTCCTATGTGAAAATAAACTCTATCCACCAATTTGATACATCCTTCTATGACTTGATTTTCTATCATCATTTAAATGATGTCTTTCTGGTTTGGATAAAATAGATTGAATAAGGATGTCCTTAATCTTTTCTGGATGATGTCTAAGGGTTGTTTTCAAATCAATTTCATGATTGGAATGAAGACAAGGCTTTATCTTGCCATCAGCTGTTAATCTTATACGATTACAACTACTACAGAAATGTTGAGACATAGGACTAATAAATCCAATCTTTCCCTTAGCCTTGGGCAGTCGATAATATTTAGCAGGTCCTGCATCATTTTCTTTTATCACAGGAATAAGCTCTGGTAATTTTCTCATAATCTCCTGATTGGATATAAAGCGATCATCTTCTATGGATTCTGCTTCTCCCATGGGCATGAGCTCAATAAAGCGTATTTGATAAGGCTGATCAAGGGTGAGTTTTGCAAAAGCTTCTATTTCATCCTCATTAATCCCTTTCATGATAACGGTATTTATTTTTATAGGTCCCAGCCCTACACTATTGGCTATTTCTATTCCCTTCAGCACCTGGTTTAGGTCGCCTCCACGGGTGATTTGTTTAAATCTATCCTCTTTTAAAGTATCCATACTAATGTTTAGTCTGTGTAGTCCTGCTTCCTTTAAATCCTTTGCATACTTTTCTAGTAAAATTCCATTGGTTGTCATAGCAATATCTTTAAGTCCCGAAAGCTTTGAAATCCTTTTAATAAAGTCTACTACTCCTAATCTTACTAAGGGTTCCCCTCCTGTAATTCTTACCTTGGATATTCCCAATTCTACAGCGGTCTTTACAATAGAATATAATTCCTCAAAACTTAAAATCTCCTTGTGGCAAAGCTTTTGTACGCCTTCTTCTGGCATACAGTAAAAGCATCTTAAATTGCATCGATCGGTTATGGATATTCTTAAGTACTCAATATTTCTTAACCACCCATCCCTCATTTTAACTCCTCCTTAAAACTTCATCCTCTCATTTATCTATAGAAAAAAATGATCATTATTGTTTATCTATATAATTATATTATACCTTTTTCATTTCGTTATGTAAATAAAAGAATAATGGTTTTTGTGCACAAGAAAACCCGTAGCGTCTAGAATACCTAGATACTACGGGTTCATTTTCTTAAACTCTCTTATTTATTTCCGGGAATCTGTATTCCTACTTGGGAAGAATAGCCATTCATCCTCTCCTGCACATCTTCTACATCTTCGTAGGCAACCTTAGCCCATAAGTAGAATACAAGACCTAATAAGGTCCACCCGAGTATGATAAGCCATTCATAGGGCCATTGTAAGGCTGCAGGTGCCCCTGGTAAGTAGAGAATAAACATCCCTATGCTAAGCAGACTGGCTATGCTCCCTACAAGTTTACCTCTTTTTACTCTATAGGGTCTCTCCATATCTGGCTCTTTATATCTTAATACCAAAAAGGATAAAGCTACCATAAAATAGGCCAATACTACAGTCACTCCTCCTGCATTCACTAACCAATCCAGCATACTTCGTCCACATAGAGGGGCCAGGGTAGTTATTACTCCTACCAATAGAATCGCATTGGTAGGGGTTTTATACTTAGGATGTATTTTTGTTAGAAATTTAGGTAGCATTTTTGATTCAGCCATGGCGTAGATAGCCCTGCTTCCTCCCACATAAAAGGAGTTCCAACTGGTCAAAATTCCACCAATCCCTGCAACAATCATTGCCTTTGCTGCTATATTGCTGCCATAAAATACTTTTTTCATCGCATCAGCAGTCACCATATTGGAAGCGTTCATTTCAGCATGGTTAAGGGATAAAGATACTCCAAGTATAATCATCACATACCAAAGAATTCCTATAACTACGGAAAACACAATGATTTTCCCTAACTTTTTTAGGGGAACATTGATTTCCGAAGCTGCCTGGGGAATAACATCAAAACCAACAAACATAAAAGGTGTCATAATCAATACTGAAAGAATTCCCTTGGAACCAGTAGCAAACAAAGGTTGTATATTTTCAATATTTCCGTTAAAAACCGCTCCCCCCATAAATATTAGCCCTATTGAAGCTATGACAATGGTGAGTACCACCTGTAAGAAGGCAGCTGGTTTTACCCCTAGATAATTTATAATGGTGATAATAATTGAACTAGCAACTCCCACTAATACCCAAGTAAAATGCACATCATATCCAGATACCGTATACATGTACCCTTTTACATAAGAGGGCATTAAATATTCCAATACTGTGGGAAAAGCCACTGCTTCAAAGGCCACCACAGAAATATACCCTAAAATAATAGCCCAGGTACAGATAAAAGACATATTCCTTCCCAAGGCTCTATAACTAAAAATATGCTCCCCTCCACATTCGGGTAAGGCTGCTGTTAATTCTCCATAGGTTAATCCTACAAAAATAATCATTATCCCTCCTAGGATAAAGGCGGCTATAGCTCCCAAAGATCCTGCTGTTTCTACCCAATCCCCGGCTAATACAATCCATCCCCATCCTATCATAGCTCCTACTGCAAGAGCTAAAACATCTTTTGTTGATAATACTCTTTCAAATTGCTCTGAGCCATTTGACATATTAGATTTTCTCCTCCCACAACTTTCATGATGTATTTGTGCTTATAGAGTCATTTTGTTCTTTAGTGTCATGTTATTGCTTCTTTTTACATCCAACAACTTGATATAAAAACGAATTGTTAGTTACCATTATAACACGAACTTGCCCATTGTAGAAGAATAAAATCTACTCCTCCTTCTGTTTATATAGACATTTTTTATGATATTTTCTCTTTTGTCTCTCTTTTCTCAATGATTTTTCCTTATCATTCACTATCCTCCTATTTGTTCTTCTGAATTTTCTAGAGTTCTTTACAGGACAAAATTATAGTCGTTAAACTATTAACCACAATTCTATTTAGTGACATGCATTAGAAATTTCTGACCTTTATTGTTAAATACCTTCTGACTGTATATAATAATAGAGATTGTCATTAGAGAGGATGGTACTTCCATGAGAAATATAAAAATAACTATACAATATGATGGAACTCGATATCGGGGTTGGCAAAGACTGAAGAATGATAGCAATACTATCCAAGGAAAGATTGAATCTGTATTAAGTAGAATGGCAGAGGAGAATGTGGAGATCATCGGATCTGGAAGAACAGATGCTGGTGCCCATGCCTATGGGCAAGTGGCTAATTTTAAAACCAATAGCTCTATGGATATCCATGAAATAAAAAAATATTTATACACCTATCTTCCTGAAGACATCCTGGTCATTGATGTGCAAGAGATGGAGAAGGATTTTCATGCTCGGTACAATGTTGTTTCTAAAACCTATGTTTATAAAATTTGGAATGATACTCTTCACAACCCTTTTTTAAGAAAATATGCAGAGCATGTTCCCCAAAGGTTAAATATAGATCAGATGAAAAAGGCGGCAGCTATTCTTACAGGTACCCATGACTTTACAAGCTATTGTTCCTCTAAATCTAAGAAAAAATCTAATGTGCGTACTATTTATTCTATTGATATACATAGGGAGGGTCCCTTACTGGAAATCACCTTAAGGGCCAATGGATTTTTGTACAATATGGTAAGAATTATTACTGGGACTCTATTAGAGGTAGGATGTGGCAACATAAACCCTAAGGATGTGGGGAAAATTCTCCAGCACAAAAAACGTGCCTTGGCAGGACCTACTATTTCACCCAAAGGGCTATATTTGGTGGAAGTAGAGTATTAAATCAAAATCTCTCTTAAGATTTCCTCTATCATTTCCCATCTATACCCCCTACCCATCATTGCCTGGGCAATCTTTTGCTTTAGGGGGTAGCCCTTTAATCCTTTTTTTTCATATCTTCCTTTATATTTCGTTGCCCATTCTATTGCTTTATCTCGATCTATTTCTTGGCTATACTGCCCCCCTTCTTCTTCACTATCTTGTATAATTTCTCCTATTGCAGTTTTCATTAGTTGCCAGGAAAATCCCCTTCTTTGTCCTGCTTGCCCAATTTTTTGTTTTCTTTCCCTAAGGGGATGTTTAAGGTATTTCTTGTTATATTTTTCTGCCAACCTCTTGGCCTCTATATATTCATCTTCCTCTGAAAACCATTGGTCTAGGTTATTCAAAATTCCTTCCGGAATCCCCTTATTTTTAAGATCGTAGTGTATCTTCTTCCTTCCCGTTGGGTTTCCTAGTTTTTTTTCTTGGATAAAGGCTTTCACATAGGCCTCATCGTCAATCATATTATAATATTTTAACTTCTCTATGGTGCCTTCAATAACCCCTTGGTCATACTCTTTTTTTCTGAGATATTCCTCCAATTGCCATTGGGTTCTTCTTGTATAAGATAAATAATGCAGACAGGCATTTAAGGCCCTTTTTTTAGCATCCTCCTGTAGAATAGCCTCTAGTTCTTTTACATCAACTTTTTTTCCTTTTTTTATTCCATGGAGAATAACCAGTTCTCCGTGAATACTAAAAGCATATTCCTCATCAATATAGATATTATAGTAATCTTGATTTTTCTTTTGTTGAGTAATTTTTGTAATAGTAGATATTTCAGACACCTCCCCTTGGGTAAAAAGCATATTCCTCTGTCATGTTAGTTATATTATATATTTCTTTCCCCTGCCGTTCAAATGATCATAGGGAAAAGGAAAAGCCTAGGATTAGTTCCTAAGCTTTAAATTTGGCTATTAAATTCTTTAGTTGCTCTGCATGTTGAATATTTTCCTCTGTATTATTTTGAACCTCATTGGCCTTTTCTAACATGGTTCTAGATTTTGATGTGATGTCTTCCATTCCATTTGCCCCTTCATTGGCTGTAGCTGCTACTTGTTCTACCGCCGATACTACATTGGAGATAGAAGCGTGCATTTCTTCAGCAGAAGCGTTGAATTCTACCATGATGTCATTGAAGGTACGGGCGTCTTTATTATAGTATTCTGCCGTCTCTATGAATTCTTTATAATCCTCCAAAACATTTTGATCAATAAAATTCATTATATTCTCAGAAGACAGGGTAAGATCTCCTACAGATTGGTGAACAACCCCTACGATTTTGTTGATTTCTTCCACTGTATGGGTGGATTGCTCTGCCAATTTTCTTATTTCATCAGCTACAACAGCAAATCCTCTGCCTGCCTCCCCTGCTCTGGCTGCTTCAATAGCTGCATTTAAGGCCAAGAGATTAGTCTGTCCTGCAATATCCAATATAGCTTTAGCTAGCTCCTCTATTTGAGCTACCCTTTTGGATTTTTCTAAGGCCGATTCTAATTCTTTCTTTACCTGCTGATAGAGTTTTTGAGCATTTTCATTGGAAACACGGGCTGTTTCCCTTAAATTCTCTGCTCTATCACTGGTGTCATTGCTAATCTGTGTACCCTCTTCAGCCTTTAGGGTAATATTTGACATGGCTTTTTCCATTTCTTCCATAGTCGCTGTAATTTCTTCACTGGAAGCGGCGGTTTCTTGCATACCTGCGGCTACCTCTTGGGTAATGATATTTGTTCCGTCGACATCCTCTCTAAGTTCATCCATAAGGTTTTTTACCCCTTGGGCATTCTTTTCAAGGCTCTGTGAGGATTCCATAAGATTGTAAACCATATCCCTCATAGCTTTTCTCATGACGGCTACTGATTTTGCCATGATCCCTGTTTCATCCTTGTTGTCCATAAGATAATCATAAGTATCATCCTCTGCTACGTCCAGCTGAGAAGTTTTATTGAGAATCTCTATGACTTTTAATATGGGTTTGGTGATCATATTGCCTATGAATAAAGCCCCTCCGCAGGCCAATAGCACACCTATAATGACGGTAAAGATAAGATATTTAACAAGACCAAATAATCCCGATAATATTTCTTTTTCTAGAACGGTAACCAATAGAATTTGTCCATTGCTCAAATGACTAAAACTCAGTAGTTTCTTATCCTTTTGGTAGGTATATTCAATGACTCCTTTATCTTCCTTGGCTATCTCCTCTGTGACAAATTTTAAAGCGCCATCCTCCATGGTGGTCATATTGACTACTTCTCGCCTAGTTGCTCCACTCATCCCATCAACCTGTTCCCCTGATTCACCCTTGGTTGCCTCACTTATTTGATCAGCTTGCCCCTCAGGGCTAGTATTTCCTGTAAAAGATGGGTGAAGTAAAAAATCAAACTTTTGGTTCATTAGAGCCATATATCCACTGGTATATACTTCATTTGATGATACGGTGTTATAAAACTTATCGAAGTCTACATCTATTCCCGTTACTCCGATTAACTGTCCTTCTACATACACGGGGACATTATAAGTAAGTAAATACTTTCCAGTGCCTTCATCAAATTCTGGTTCTCTCCACATAGGCTTCATTGTAGAAGCTGTATCATAATAATAGGCCATATCGGCATTGTTACTGTCAAAATCCTCAAGGGTGAGCGATTGATTACTCTTATCGAACTCTCCCTTACCCTTCTCATCTATGAACCAACTTTCATAAACCCCCATGACTAAATTGGGATTAAAGGTAACATATGCACTTACTACATCCTGGGCTGATTCTGCAAATTTTTTAACAATTGGATCAATGGTTTTAATATAACTCTCCATATAATGGGGGTTACTATGTAACTCTTCTTTTTGGAAAGTTGCCTGGATAGCCGTGACTAATCCTTGTACACTTTTTTCTGTTTCCACTATGGTTTTATCCATCATGTTGGTATTACTCTCTGCCATTAGTAATAGTTTCTCCTTGGCTTCTTGAGTAATAATCCTGCTGCTTTGTACCATACTCATTCCTCCTACGATTAATGCCAGTATGGTACAACAAGCAGCAATTGAAATAACAATCTTATTTTTAATTTTTCTCAATGTCTTCCCACCTTCCACTACTCTTGTAAAAAATTTAACAATCCCTTAGCACCTTTATCGGCAATTTATTGAAAAAGTTTATAGGTGCTGATGAACAAAAATTAAAGACCGATCTTTTCAATCGGTCATTGGCTTTATGTTCTTTGTACTCCATCCTTTGTTACAATTCCATAAATCAGCCGAGGTGGGGCTATCTTCTCCTGGGAAAAAATATAGGCCTTTAATAATCTTTCCATTGCTTTTTGGGCTTTTTTCTCTTCATTACTATGGATTTTTGCAATAGTCTCACCTATTTGTATCTCATCTCCTACTTTTTTTATCAACTCTATTCCTACAGATAAATCAAGTATGCTCTCCTTGGTTTGTCTGCCGGCACCTAATTCTAGGGCACTCATACCTACTTCATCGGCTTCTATATGCTGGACATAGCCATTTTGAGTTGCTTTTAGTTCAATAATATTTTTCGCAGTAGGCAATAACTGTGGATTGTCCACGAGTTGGCTGTTGCCTCCCTGTCTTGTAATAAATTCCTTAAACTTTTTTAGGGCTAAACCATTATGTATAACTTCTTGTAATCTTTCCCTGGCTTCTCCCTCATCTTGGGCTATCTTGGCTAGGATGAGCATTTGTGTTCCCAAGCTTAAACACAACTCATAAAGATCCTCTGGACCTTTTCCTTGTAGGGTTTCAATGGCTTCTTTCACCTCTAGGCTATTTCCCACTGCTCTTCCTAAGGGTTGGTCCATATTGGAAATAACAGCTATGGTATCCCGTCCCATACCATTTCCGATATCCACCATAGTTTTGGCCAAGGCAAAGGAATCATCCAATTCTTTCATGAAAGCCCCACTGCCTGTTTTTACGTCTAATACTATGGCATCGGCCCCAGCTGCTAATTTCTTACTCATAATACTCCCAGCAATTAAGGACATATTGTCTACTGTGGCCGTTACATCCCTTAGGGCATATAGTTTTTTATCCGCCGGAGCTAAATCCCCAGTCTGGGCACTTACTGCTAATTGGATATCATTTACATGTTGTATAAATTCTTCCTTGGTCATTTCCACTGAAAAGCCCGGGAAGGATTCCAATTTGTCTATAGTGCCCCCTGTATGTCCCAAACCTCTACCTGACATTTTAGCCACTGGAGCACCAGCCGCCGCTACCATAGGTCCAAGTACAAGAGTAGTGGTATCCCCTACTCCTCCTGTACTGTGCTTATCCACTTTTATCCCCTTTATTTCTGATAAATCTAAAATATCACCAGAATTCATCATAGCTTCTGTTAAATATACCGTTTCTTCCTTATTCATTTTTTGAAAGAATAAGGCCATCATAAAGGCTGAGGCCTGGTAATCGGGAATATCCCCTTGGGTAAATCCTGTAACAAAATAATCAATCTCTTCTCTATCTAAGGTCTGCCCTTGTCTCTTTTTTAAGATGATATCGTACATATTCATTATAGTGCCACCTCATTTATTATTCCTTTTACCAGCTGTATGAATTTAGGTCTTGCTTCCTTTGCCACCTCCAATACCTCTTCATGGCTTATGGACACCAACTCATCAGCAATGGCCATATCTGTGATACAGGATATACCCAATACTTTTAGATGGCTATGTCTAGCTACGATAACTTCTGGTATTGTAGACATTCCTACTGTATCTGCTCCTAGCATTCTCAACATTTTTAATTCAGCTTTAGGTAAATAATAAGGTCCACTAATTCCACCATAAACCCCTTCCTCGGTTTTAATGGCATATTTCTCCGCTACTTTCTGTCCTAGGGCAATTAAATCTTTATCATAGGCTGTGGACATATCAGGAAATCTTCCCCCTAATTCTTCATCATTTGGTCCTATCAAAGGATTATCATGCATCCAATTGATGTGATCGGTGATAAACATCAGAGCTCCCGGATAGAGCTTGGGATCCATACCTCCACAGGCATTGGTAACCAATAACATCTCCACTCCCAGAGCTTTCATCACCCTTACTGGAAAAGTGACCTCCTGCATAGAATACCCTTCATAGTAGTGAAATCTCCCTTCCATGGCAATCACTTGCTTCCCTTCTAAATGGCCTATCACTAGCTGTCCTACGTGGCCTTCTACAGTGGAAACGGGAAAATGAGGTATTTTTTCATAAGGTATTTTTACTGCATCTTCAATTTCCCCTGCTAAAACACCAAGACCGGAGCCTAAAATGAGCCCAATGGCAGGCTTACTATTTCCTTGTCTTTCAATAAATGCTCTTGCTTCTTCAATTTTTGTCTTTAAATTATTCACTATGTTTTCCTCCCCTTAATATGTTCTTCATAATCATACTTTCTAATCTTATCTATATCCTTAATATCTTTCCCTCACACTTAATTTTGTAAAGAATAATCATTTATATATATCCGGCCTTGCTTCATCCGTCCTCATAGCTCCCATGATTTTCTCTTCTCGTCATCCTTAATTGTCTATTGAATTTTTCCTTTTAAAGGTTTAAACTATATATAAGTGCTAGTGTGGCTCAGGGGTAGAGCAGCTGATTCGTAATCAGCAGGTCGTGGGTTCAATTCCCACCACTAGCTCCATTTTTTTCTGTTCCCTATGTATGTATTTATCCATAACTCATTACAATCTATCTCACATATAATCTTATCACAAAATCCTGTTAAAAAACATTCATATTTCCTATAATTGGATTAATATAAACAATAAAATCATGCAAAAACCCTGTTAAAATTCAAAGGATTATTCTTTAAACTTTACAAAGATATTCTTCAATAAAATGAAGGAGGTTTCTATGAAAATTAATGTGATGTACTTTAGTCCTACTGGTACAACAAAAAAAGTTACAGATAGTCTCTCCAAAAGAATTTGCAAGAAATTAAATGAAGAAACTCAGGTGAAGTATATTGATTTTACCCCACCTATAATAAGAGAAAAATCTATTGCTTTTGGCAAAAAAGAGCTTCTTATTATAGGGGTTCCTGTATATGCTGGTAGAGTCCCTAATATATTATTAAAGTATCTTAATACCCTTACTGGTTCTGACACCATCGCTATACCCCTAGTCGTCTATGGAAATAGAAATTATGATGATGCATTATTAGAATTAAAAAATATTTTGGAAGCAAATGGATTTATTCCTATAGCTGCAGCAGCTTTTATCGGAGAGCATTCCTTTTCGGATAGCTTAGCCAAGAATAGACCTGATGAAAAGGATTTAAAAATTGTAGAACAATTTGCAGATCAAATCCTTGAGAGATTATATAATCTTCCAAATGCCAAAAAAATTTCCGTTTCAGGTCAACAACCCTTAAGACCCTATTATAAACCTACAGATATAAACGGAAATTTTTTCGATTTCAGAAAAATCACCCCTAAAACCAGTAGTAACTGTATTGATTGTAAGGCCTGTGTTGATCTATGTCCTATGGGCTCCATAAATAGGGAAGATGTGTCAACATTAAATGGAATATGTATTAAATGCTGTGCATGTATTAAATCTTGTCCCACTCAAGCTAAATACTTTGATGATTCAAACTACATAAAACATAAAAATGAATTAGAAACCAATTTTTCTAAGAGAAAAGAACCTGAACTATTCTTCTAGCCTTTAGATACCATAGCTATTCTATGTTTATCTCTATATAACTTTCATTTCATAAAAAAGGCTATGCCCAAGGAAAGGACATAACCTTTTTCTTTAACCAAATATGGATAATAATAATCCTGCGGCTACCGCCGAGCCAATAACTCCTGCAACGTTTGGTCCCATGGCGTGCATAAGTAGGAAGTTGGATGGATTTTCTTTTTGTCCTACCACTTGGGATACACGGGCAGCCATTGGTACAGCCGATACCCCTGCAGAACCGATAAGTGGGTTTACCTTACCTCCTGTGAGTTTATACATAATCTTACCGAAGAGTACTCCCATAGCAGTACCAAGGCAGAAGGCAAATAGACCAAGGCCTATGATCATTAATGTTTGTGGTCGTAGGAAGGTTTCTGCATTGGCAGTGGCTCCTACAGTTACTCCTAAAAAGATGGTAACAATATTCATCAATTCATTTTGAGCCGTTTTGTTGATACGATCCACTACTCCAGATTCTTTAAATAGGTTTCCAAGCATTAACATTCCTACCAATGGTGCTGCAGAAGGAAGAATTAATGCAACCAATACGGTAACCAAAATTGGGAAAATGATTTTTTCCTTTTTGGATACGGGTCTTAACTGCTCCATTACAACATTTCTTTCTTCCTTGGTCGTAAGGGCTTTCATAATTGGTGGTTGAATGATCGGTACCAAGGCCATATAGGAATATGCCGCTACGGCAATAGGTCCTAATAAATGGGGTGCTAATTTTGAGGTCAAGTATATGGCTGTTGGACCATCGGCACCACCGATAATCCCGATGGATGCAGCCTCTGGACCTGTAAATCCAAGAAGAATAGCCCCAATAAATACTGAAAATATACCAAATTGGGCTGCTGCGCCTAAAAGGATACTTCTCGGATTGGCAATAAGTGGTCCGAAATCTGTCATGGCGCCTACCCCTAAGAAGATTAGCGGAGGATAGATCCCTAATTTTACTCCCTGATAAAGGTAATATAAAAGTCCTCCGGCCTGGAAACTAGGCTCTCCATATACTCCTGTAGGTTCAGCCATTAATCCCGCCAAGGGCAGGTTAGCCAATAGCATCCCAAAGGCTATGGGTAGTAATAATAATGGTTCATATTGTTTTACTATCGCTAAATATAAGAGTACAAAGGAAACTAAGAGCATAATGATGGTTCCAACCGTAAGCTGTCCAAAGGCCATGCTACTTAGGAATCCCTCTAACCCTATTCCTAAAGCTTCTAACATTTATTTTTCCCCGCTTTCTGTCGTGTTTAACATGAATTTTTTATTCAAAGGTAACTAGAATGTCTCCTGCATTCACCGATGCTCCCTCGTTGACATTTACTGAAGCAACTGTTCCGTCTGTTGGTGCAAAGATCTCATTTTCCATTTTCATGGCTTCTAATATAATGAGAACATCTCCTTTTTTCACTGCATCTCCTGCTCTTGTTTGCACCTTGAAAATGGTTCCTGGCATGGGCGCAGTTACGCTGCCACCAACGGCTACTGGAGCTGGAGCTGCTTTAGGCGCTGGAGCTGTTTTAGGTTGTGCATCGGCTACGCTAGTTGCTCTTGCTGGGGCAGAAGGTGCTGGGGTTGCTGGTCTTGAGGCAGCATTTGCAGCCCCACCTTTTACTTCTTCCACTTCTACTTCATAGGAATTTCCCTCTACAGTGATTACATATTTTTTCATTCTTTATTTCCTCCTTTTATTTTAAAGAGATAGACTCTAAACAGTCGTCTATTTACTGCTAGCTACCTGCCTTTATCTCTACAGTTTTCTTTCGAGGTATAGGTTTTATGGAACTTATCCTAATATTTTCTGTAGTGGTTTCCTGGCACGCCGCAATTGCCGCTGCAATCACGGCCACCCCTTCCTGTTCCTCCTCTTTCGGGAAAATGGAAGACACTTCTACAGATTCTTGATCCTTTGCATTTTTCCTACTAGGCACTTCTTTATTTTTATTTTCCTGGCCTACAATAACACGTAAAAAATCTAGGGCAAAAGATAAGACAATCAATACTAGAAATACAACACCCATTCCCACTATGGTTAAGCCCATACTATTTATTAGTTTAGTACTTAGGGACATTGATTCTGTAATCATTTTATCACTCTACCTTCTCTCCTTTAAGCAGTCTCAAATCATTTTAAACTTTCTTTTCTGATTATTCTTGGAACACCTCTTGTTCTACATTTAAATAGAACAAACTTCTTCAATGTATAAAGTCCGTTTCCTATTGATGTAGTAAGGAAACGGGCTTTATAACTTAGAAAATATTTATTTTAGAGTTGTTTATGATTATTCTTCACCAAAACAAACCAGTTTACCATCCTTTTCAATTAACACATCATCAAAATAAACCGTTGGATTATATAAAACCATATCAATGTGTACAGTAGAGCGGGCTGGTTGACCATAATAAAAGCCATTACCCATAGCAAAGTGTAAAGTCCCTCGGGCCTTCTTCTCTTCCTCAAAGTCTCCATTAAATAAAGAAGTAGGGTTTAATCCAAGTCCAATTTCAGCAATATTATCACTATCTTTTATTTCTTGGATTTGTCTCCTAATTTCCTTACAAATCTTTGGATCCCCTCCTACAACTTCAACAATTCTACCCTTTTCCACTTTGAGCTCCACTGGAATAGTTGGACAGCCATAATAACATATTGGGCCATCAACAACAATGGTACCTTCAGCAGTCCCAATAACGGGTCCGATGGAAACTTCCCCATCTGAGAAAGCCATTGCATCTCCTGGCTTTCTAGCAATACCACATTCTATAATTGGCTCCATTTGATTCATTTCCATAGTAATATTTGTTCCCGCTGGTGTAGTTACCCTTGCAACTTTTTTTCCTCTCCAAATTTCCTGTAATTTCTTCCCCTCAGCATAGACCTTTTCATAATCAGCCAGTGCGCCACCACGGGTAAAGTTGTCAATGGTTCTTAAGCAGATAGAAACCTCCCGTAATCTTTTCTCATTCATTAGCTCTTTCAGTCTATTATTATAGATTGCAGCACCAGATGCAGTCGTCATTCCTACAAACACGTCACATG
Organism: Irregularibacter muris; assembly: GCF_024622505.1. Taxonomy (NCBI): domain Bacteria; kingdom Bacillati; phylum Bacillota; class Clostridia; order Eubacteriales; family Eubacteriaceae; genus Irregularibacter; species Irregularibacter muris. The sequence continues at coordinate 29,992 of NZ_JANKAS010000011.1, read as the reverse complement.
CTTCCATAGCTTTCTCAAGGGTTTTAGGAAATATTGTCGCTTTGTCTTTGCCACGAACCGGCATCATACTAATGTTATATTCGGCTCCGCACTTTAAAGCCGCTGCTGCTACAGCATTTGCCATACGCATATCTGTCTGTGGATCAATTGCAATGAGAACCTCTTCTCCCGGTTTTACTCCTAGTAGATTAGACACTAAATAATCTGCTCGCTCAATACACTCAATTATTCTGTTATCCATTTTTTAATATCCCCCTTTAAATTTTTTATTTTTATAAATAAGTCTACCTATGTATTAGAAATACAAGAAGGCAAACATATTTAGCCTAAGGTATGCATCCGATAAATAGATCCATTTTCCCTTTACTATTGTTGGGCTAGATGATTATAATCCCGTATAATTCTTGGGAGGAGCATCTGATGAAAAGCACAAATAGATTTAGGATTTTGGTAAACAGCATTTACAAAAGCTGCTATATATTTACGCATTTCCGGCAGCTTGACTATCTCGTCAACGAAACCTTCTTGTGCACAAAAATCTGGTCTGGATTTCATATGATAATCTTCAATAAGTTTATTCATTTTATCAATGGTAGGTTGCAAATCCTTTCCTGCATTCTGATCTTTAGCCAATCTCCTTGAATACATTGCCACAGCTGCGGTTTCCCCATTCATTACATAGATCTCTGTAGCGGCGGTTCCAAGGGAAAATGCATTGGTATCATTACCTTGAGGTCCACCCATAACATAATGTGCAGCTGCAGTACCCTTTCGTAAGGTTATCTCCATCTGTGGAAGATCTGAATTTTGAATAGAGTAAATTAGAGATTGACCAAGCCCTAACAGTTCAGCACGCTCTGCATCATCACCCACATCAATTCCTGTAGTATCTTGGATCCATACAATAGGAATGCGATCGCGGGAACAAAAGGTTACAAATTCATTCATCTTAATTAATCCCTGTCTATAGAGCTTACCCCCAATACCAACAGCATTCTCCTTATATTCTGGATAATTCATGAGTAGTCCTTGTTTATTGACCACAGCACCTACAAGCAAACCATTTATCTTTGCAATACCCGTTAGAATTTCAGGGCCGTAATCCTTTTTATATTCTAGAAATTCACTATTGTCGAAAATTCGTCCTACTATTTCATATACATTGTAAGGTCGCTTGGGACTTAGTGGAACAATACTATAAAGGTCTTCTAAATCAAATTGAGGTTCTCTAGGCTGATCTACACGAAAAAACTCTGGGTTATATGCAGGCAAATCATTGATATATTTTTTAATGGCTTCAATTACACCAATTTCTTCAGTATATACCTCACGGAAAAAGCCTGTTTCAAAATAATGAACAGATACTGAGCCAGGAGGAACATTTTTAGACTTTTTAGTGGCCTCTATAATTTGCTGAGCTCCTTCCCTGTCTATATATCCTTTAGGATTCATTCCCCCAACAATTCCGGCACCACCTACAGCCATATTCGCTTTTTTATGGGCTATGAGTATAGTAGGACTGATGCTGTGATAGCCACCTCCTGCAGGATTGGTACCATAAATCCCAACAATCACAGGAATGCCTAACTGTTGAAGCTCTGCATTACGATAAAAAGGTGTTCCACCCCCTTGACGATTAGCGTAAACTTTTTCCTGTTCATCTAGCTTAACACCACTACAATTTAGCAAATAAACAAGGGGAATATTCAGACGCTTAGCCGTATCCGATGCACGAAGTAAATTTTCTGCTTGCCCGGCTACCCATGCTCCTGCTAATTTTTTATTGTCAGAAGCTACAATCACTGCCCATTTTCCATCAATTGCACCTAGTCCTTTGATAATTGCTGTTGACTTATTTTTATTTTCAGCAGGATTGAAAAGACTGTTTAACGGGCACCAAGTTCCCTCATCTACAAGCTCTTTGACTCTTTGAAGTGCGGTCATTTGTTCAGTAGCATTTAAGGATTCATCTGACCGACCTGCCGCAACGGCTTCAGCAGTTAATGTATCCATCTGTTTTTCAATTTCCTTAATTTCTGCCTTATTTTCAGCATTTGCAGATTTTAATGGGGTGCCAACAATGGGCATATTCTGAAAATAAGATGGCATAGAGTATAAATGGTCACACATTTGATATCCTCCTTTGATAATTAAATGGGTCGTTTAATGAAAACCTCATCTGGATCAATCTCTTCGCGAATAATCTTTATGATCTCAGGGTCAGGTTCTTCCAGTCTAATGGCTCTGGAAACATCTATTTCAAAACCTGTATTTTCAACAATTTCTTCAATAGAAGAGAAAGGATAATAACCGTGTAAATACATACGTTTTGTTTTTTCATCAAACTTCATAATTCCACGATCAGTAACAACCATCATTGGACCTCGATCTGCAGGCAAACCTTTTTTTTCTCTACCATCAGGTCCATCAATCCAACCAGGACTTGTAATATAATCAACCTGTTCAACAAAACGACGATTTTCATGTTGCATCATAATGATGGTATTGACAAAGGTTGCAATACCATTGGCCCCGCCACTTCCTGTCAGGCGAGCTTTTGTCTTATAATAATCTCCAATACAAGTAGAATTTACATTCCCATAGGGGTCAATCTGTGCACCACCAATAAATGCAATTAAACGGTCATGTCCTTTCAGCCACTCATTAACCTGAAAGCCTATATAACGATAATTTTCCCATTGTACTGCACAGTACGCCATAAAGCGTAAATCTGAGACACTGGTCGGAACTTCCACAGCTGCACAATCCATTATTCCACTCTCAACTACTAATGCACAATTTGGTGCAAAACACCTTTTTGCAAGTGAAGCTCCGATTAAAGGAAGTCCTGTGCCTACAATGGCAATTTGATCATCTTTAATACATTTTGCAATCTCAATTGCCTGCATTTCTCTCTTTGTGTAATTTGTATAATCTGCCATCATATCCCTCTCCTTTATAATTTGTTAGAGAAAAATCCTAGTCCAGGTATTACACGCAATTTTTCTAAACGAGTTGCACCAAGCTTATTAAGATATTCTTCATGATTTTTCGTCCCATAGACCCAATCTTGTAAAAAGGCTTCAAACTCTTCATCTGTCTTACCCGCTATATCATAAGTCTTGAGGTAATCTTTATCATAATCATAATAGTTATAGCATTGAGAAGGATGAGCCCCAAAGGGTACATGAACTACTGCATCTACTACAAATCCAGGAAGTGAATTTGCTCCAGGGTCTTTACGAATTTCCTCATTGGTAACTAACTCTTCACAGGTCACTATGCAATGTTTTGCTGCCATGGCTATATCAATATCAATGAGTGGTGCACCTTCAATACGACAAGTTCCGTCTGGAGAAGCCTTTTGGACATGAATAATGGCAATATCTAATTGAGGAGTAGGCAACAAGCAAACCTTCTCACCGGGTTTAAATGGATTATCTTGTATAATTAGTTTTTTATCTGAAATTTTATCAATTTTTTTCCGTTCTTCCTCGCTAATTCCCCACTTTTCAACAAGATCAGAACCCAATAATTGACGTACGGGTATATAGGGCAAACCTAATGCAGCAGCATGAAACATCATGGGCTGAGTGTCAAAGGAATAGTCTTCATATAAAATTTCCCCTTTTTCAATTGCCCTTCGATAACGACGGCTGACGTTGGAAAAACCAGAGTTTGCCGTATATGAGTTGATATAAACCTTTACTCTACCAGCTCCAATGAGTAAATCAGCTTCTCCACCAGCTGTCCCGCCCTCAACAACAAAGTCGGTAAACCCTTGACGTATAATTTCATGAACAGCTGCATAGGGTTTCCGATTAGTAGTAAATCCACCAAAAGTTATACAGTCCCCATTTTTTACAAATTTTTTAATTGCCTCAGAAAGTTTTAAAATCTTTCTCACTTCAATCCCCCCTGTTTATGCTGATTGGATGAAAATTATAGAGAATAATGAATACAAAGATTTATTCAATTAAGCATCTACATCACTACTTAATTCTTCTATGTCGCGATTATATTTATCATAGTCAAAGCTCCCTTCCATCTTTGAAGCAAGGGCTGCTACGACTAAATCTCCATGGGAATTTGTTGCGGTATGAATTTGATCCACAATACGATAAATCCCCGCTACTAGAGCTACTGCTTCTAATGGCAATCCCATACTTTCTATTAATGTAATACTAATTACCAATCCTATCTGCGGTACTGCAGCTGCCCCTACGGCAAGTAATGTTGCTTGTAATACAAGCATTATCTGTGAACTAATGCTTAAATCTATTCCATAAAGTTGACTTGCAAATACTACAATTACTCCAAAATATATACAAGTCCCATTCATATTCATAGTAGCTCCTAGAGGGAGGACAAAACTTGCATTTTCGTCTGGAATTCCAATTCTCTTGGCTACTTTCATGCTTACGGGTAGTGCCGCTGATGAAGTACAGGTACTAAAGGCGATCAACCAAGGTTCAAAAACCCTTTTGAAGAATTTCAAAGGATTAACCTTCATGTATAAGAATAAACAAACTCCCCACAATATAAGGATGGTAAAGATTATCGCTGATAAATAATCCGTAAGTATGAATTTAAATATAGGTCCAAAAATATCTGTTCCAAACTGAGTTATCGCCTTAGCCATTAAACCAAATACTCCTATAGGAGTAAACTTTACTACAATATCAATAATTTTAAACATAGCATCAGAGCATATATTCAGAATTTCAGTTACAGGTTTTGCTCTGTCTTCTAACATCACTAGAGCAATTCCTATAAAAATAGCAAATACAATAATCTGAAGCATGGTGCCATCAGCCATAGAGGCAATAGGATTTTCAGGGAAGAAATCCAATATAAGTTCATATACACTAGGAATCTCCGCCAATTCTCTCTGGGCTTCAGTTGAAATGCTTCCTAATTGAACACTTGAACCTGGCTTAATAATATTGGCTAATATAAGCCCTATGGATACAGAACCTGCTGATGTAGCAAGGAATAATGCAATTGTTCTTACCCCTGTACCTGCTAATCTTTTAATATCCCCTAGGTTAATAACCCCTGATGCAATGGAGAAAAACACTAATGGTACTACCACCATTCTAATTAATCGAATAAACAAATCCCCTAAGAAACCAAAGAAGCTCATTAATCTTGCAATAAGGGCATTTTCTGGGCCTCCCATATTACTTAGAATCATGCCAACAATAACTCCCAAGATGAGTCCAATAAAGATTTTTTGCCATAATTTAAGTCTTCTTTTTTTCGCCTTTTCTCCCATAAGCATTCACCTTCCTTGTTTATTTTTATATAAAATTCTAGTATAAGCCCATTGAATCAAGCTTATCGTCGAATTTATAAGAACGAATAACCTTCTTTTGCTCTCATTACAAGGACTTTTCTTTTATAAATTCCTATAGATTCTTTCACTGACAGAAATTAATTTGAAAATAAAAAATCCAGCTCAAATAGCAGTAAAATACTACTAATTAAGCTGGATTTCAATCGATTGTATAAATGTATGGCAAAATACATTCTCTCAATTGAAGCAACTATTTCATAATAAAATTTTCATAATGATAACTTTTTTAATAGATGAATGGGCTTACGTTAATAATCAAATTTCTCCTTTATACTTAAGGTAATTAAAATTAATATGTTTTATTGCAACACATATCGCTTTTTGAGCGTATCCAAAATACCTGAATTTTAACCTGTTCAACAATACCTCTAAATCTGTCTCATGTAAATTAAATCCTATAATAAGTTCCTTTAAAAAATCCCTTGTCTCTTCGGTTAATAAAGTTGCAGAAATGTCTTCGATGACTCCTGTTTTTGAATTAATAATTAATCCAATATCTAAAGCATGATATACCTGTTCCGATGGAGCACCCGAAGGTAATTTTGAAGTAGTACTAAAGTAGACGGAGTCTTCAGAGTATTTTCTTATATAAACCACCTCTTTTTCTTAATAATATAAATACAAATGATTCATATGAAGACGAAATATTGTGGAAAATATAAACTACATGACTCCAATTAAAAAGCTTTGATGACATTTAAAGTATAGATTATATAAATTAGCTAAGCTTGAGTAGCTTTAGTATGATAACGTTTTCTCTTTTTTCGTTTATATATTATCATGCATTTTAAAGATTGTCAATATTTTAAAAAATATTATTCACAGCAAAACCATAGAGATCCATCCTGCTATTAAGATATTTGGCGATAAAAAATAAGATTAAAACATCCTATGCTATTAAAAGTGCAACATAAACTATTGGATATTTTGTTTATTGCTCTTGTGCCTATCCTATGTGTATTGAAAATTTCTTTTTAAAAGTTTAGACTATATATAAATGCTACGAGAAGGAATTCTCCAAAGTTTTGGTAAGCCGATGAAGATATCCTACGAAAGTCCTTAGAATTGAAATGGTAACGTCTATATTTACTCAAGACTTAGGGATAGGCAAAAATTTGATAAGGGGATGATTTTATGAAGATTTTAATATTAGGGGCAAGTGGTTATGCTGGGCAAGCAATTGCACAAAGATTAGAAAAAAATCATGAAGTATATGGAACCTATCATACACAAACAAAGAAGCATCATAATAATAACAAAATGTTTCAATATAAACTTGGGGATATGGATACCCTGAAATGGATTTTAGATTGTGTGCAGCCACAAATTGTTATTTCAAGCCTGACGGGAAATTTCCAATTACAATTGGCGGCTCATAGTCAAATTGTCGATTATTTATCCGGGATTAGGGATGGAAAAATTATTTATCTATCTACTGCCAATGCCTTTGATGCAAGAAAAGAGGAGCCTCATTATGAACTGGATAAACCCCATTCCCAAACTGATTATGGAAATTTTAAAATCAATTGTGAACAGATGCTACAAGACAAGTTAAGGAATAAATGTATTATTATCCGCGTACCACAGATTTGGGGAAAGGATTGTCCAAGACTATTAAAACTGATAGAGGATACCAAAAATAATACCCCCATTGTAACTTATCCGGATTTCTATGTTAATTACACAACAAATATTCAAATTGCAGAATGGATTGAATACATCCTCAAAGAAGATCTTAGAGGAATATTTCATATTGGGACCAAGGACACCTATAATTATATGCAGTTCCAAATCGATCTTTCAAAGATGCTTGGTTTAAATGAACCTGTATTTGATAAAGAGTTGGTCCCACAAAAATGCTTTCAGGCCGTATTGCCAGGTAGAAAGGAAATCCTAGAGAGCTTTCAGATGAAGGTAATGGATGTATTAGAATATCTACAAAAAGTACAGAAATAATACTTAACCCCATCAATTTCTAAATTATTAGGAAAATGATGGGGTTATGTAAGATTCATAGTGTAAATATAATATTTCGGAGGATATTATTGTGAGGAGAATTTTATCCCATTAGGATTTTCATAATAAATGTTTCCTATGATTAAGTATACTCTCACCTACATCTATTTTCATCTAATAGCAAATTTTTATTATCCTTGTAAATCATCAAACTTAAATTCTACCTCACCTTGGCTCCATTCATAAAATTTCTTTTCTTTCTTATAAAAAGTAAGCACCGTTTCGGTTTCACTTAATTTCCATTTTCCACTGTCTAAAACATATTGTTTTGTTTCTACTATTTCTTCTATAACTCGATTATTGTTTTCAAATAGTTCTTTATAGGTTTCTTTTAAACTAGAATAAGGCATATCAAATCTTTGATAAATATCAATGCTCATGGCCTTTAATACCCATTCCAACTCCATGGATTTTTTGATCCATAATTTATTGTAATAGGATTCCTTTATAAATATCCAGGTATCAATCTCTTGTACAATGGTATAATCTTGATCTAATTTGGCAAAAAGTTGCTGGCTTATCTCTATAAAGCCTTTGTTCTCTATTTCTGGTCTTAACAATTGGATATAATTTTCGTCTTTCATCGATTTTAAAAGTTCAGTGACCTCTTCTTCCTGCTCATAATAATCAAATCCCGAAATATTTTTCAGGATATCCCCAAAAATATCTCGATTAATCCAAAACCAATCCAAATTTGCAATATCTTCTCTATCTAAAATTTCCTCCAATGAGGCTTTTTGTAAGCTTTCTATGACTCGTTCCTTCGTATTCATCGCAAAAACCTTCTCCCATCTTCATACATTAATATAACTATTCTACCACAAAGGACGGATTTTTAGCTACTATAACCAAACTACCTACTCTTTACTCTGCAAAACAAAATATTCATTATCGGCTTTACTTTACTCATCTTACTTTTGTTAGGCATTACCCTTAGCGTAATCCTCCAAGAGGGATTGAATGAATTTATCCTTAACAGTAATCATGCGATATTCATAAATATCATCATGTATTCTAATTATTTATTTTTATTTATCATTTACTCTCAATATCCTGGATTAGTAATCACAGAGCAAGGTTTATATCTCTTTGTAGACATTCCCAAATTAGTTCCTTGGGATGACATCAAAGACTATAAATGGGCCAAAGTTTTAAATAAATATCATCTGGAATTGTGTAAAAATACAAAATATAAAAAAATCCACAGGAATTTCCCAATCTCTGATAAAATTATCATTGATTTCATTATTCGGGACAGAAAATTTAAGCTTTAACATAAACTTATATTATGTATAAAAGAGAGAAGGCTATAGGATGGACCCATCCTATAGCCTTCTCTCTTTCCATGTTTTATAAATATTTTTCTAGCCAGGATACAGCAGACTTTACCATTCTAATGCTAATATGGTGATTCATATTTTTATATACCTCTAGCTCAATTCTACCTTTATCCTCCTGATATAAAGGAGAAACTTCCTCTAAAAAATACCGTTGAATCTCAATAGGCACGGATGTATCCGCATCCCCATGGAGCATTAATATGGGGCGGGGATAAAAGGAATCTTTATAGGTAAGGGGATCATATTTTTCTACTTCTTCCCTATCCATTTTATTGTCTAAATCTATATTTAATTTTTCACTAATAAGTTCCTTGGTTTTAAAAAGGGAGCATCCCCCATTAAAGGTAATCAAACTTTTTATATCGGGATTTTGGGCAAAAATGCTCGCAGTAATGTACCCTCCCATAGAGCTTCCCGATAGGGCAATAGCCTCTGGGTCCATATCGTATTGCTCCTGTACTTCTTCCCTCATTCCCTTAAATTCATCCACTGATTGTTTTACAATGGTCCAAAAATATTGCAATATATTTTTGGAAGTATATTCTTCCAATGGATTTCTTTCTCCATGAAAGTTTGAATCAGGTAGTATGACCTGGTATCCATATTGGGCTATGATTGTTGCTAGAAATTGATGTCTTTCCTTACTAGAGCTCCATCCATGATAGTGAAATAAAGTAGGTAACTTTCCCTCAAAGGATGTAGGTCTCACCAATAAACATGGAATATGATTCAATATGACTTTTTTTACTTCAATAAAATCCCGTGGTCGCAATGATTTTCCTCCTAGTATGTATTTCCATGAATGTTAAAAATCATGAATTGAAAATTTCCTATTACAAGAGTAGTAATGTATATTTTAGGTTTCTGCTACAATATTACCCATTTCCTTAATATCATACCCTCCTATTCCCTTAAATTCAATTTGGAATTCATGGGAAGCCAGTATCTCTAAAATAGCCTGAACAACAGGGAGCTGCATATCCTCTTTCTTAATCACTAGATCATAGCGTTCCTTTTGTAAAGGAATAAAATCAATCCCTTCTACTTGACTGGCAATCTTTTCAATTCCTACTGCTACATCTGCTTCTCCTCGTCCTACAGCACTGGCTAAGGCAAAATGAGAAGGGCTCTCATTTTGATAGCCTTTAATCCCATAGCCAGAAATACCTAGCAATCGTAAGTTTTCATCTAAAAGTACCCGAGAACCTGCCCCCTTTTCTCTGTTGACCATGGTAATCTCGCTTCTCTTTAAATCTTCCCACGTTGTAATATTTTTGGGATTTCCTTTTGCAACGTAAAAACCCTGCATACGATAAGTAAGATGAATAATGACAGCAGGAATACCTGGGAGCAATCTTCTGACAAAAGGAATATTATATTCTCCAGTATCCCCATCCCACAAATGAGTAGAAGCCACTTGAATATTCCCCCGATACAATTCAATCAAACTATTATAACTACCAATATAAGACCGCAGAGTCCGAACTCCTTTAGGATGACGCTCTATATAATTTGATAAAATATCCAACATTAAATCTTGGCCAGAGATCACAAACCCTTTACCTAAACCTTCTAAAGTAGGGGAGGGTAGGTTTTCCACTGCCCCTTCTACTTTAGCTTTCTTTGTAGGCTGAAGATTTTTCGAATTAGAAATATAATCTTCGACATCCTTTAAGGTAAATCGTAGATTTCTCCCTACTTTATAGGAATTGATTTCTCCCCGCTTTACCAATTCATATACCGTGTTTTTGGCAATTTTTAAAATATCTGCTACCTCTTGGGCGTTCAAAGCCTTATCCTTCACCTCATATCCCACCTTTCCCAACATAAAATTGATATATTTCATTATATCATTGTTGGTAACATTTGAATATTTATCCTCCCCTAGAATAACTGCTTGACTAAGTTATAAATTGTCGTTATACTTTAAAATGTAGAACGGGTGATAACGTGACATAACATTACATAAAATATTCTTTTCATCATGTATCGTCATGTTTTATCCCATCATTTATTATGCCAGGAGGAAAGAAAATGAAAAAATCTTTAGTGTTATTCATCATTTTAGGTTTGGTTGCCACTATGTTTATGGGTTGTTCTCAAGATACGCAAAACCCTGAGAACAATCCTGAACAATCTAATGAGGAAGCCCTAGAGCTAACAGTAGCAGCTGCTGCCAGTTTGACAGATGCCATGAAGGAAATTGAAGAATTGTATAAGAAGGATCATTCAAATACAACTTTTGAATTTACCTTTGGAGCTTCTGGTGCTCTTCAATCTCAAATTGAAGAAGGTGCCCCTGTAGATGTGTTTTTATCCGCGGCCCAAAAGCAAATGGATTCTTTAGAGGAAAAAGATATGATTGACAAAGATAGCCGTAAGGATTTATTGTTAAACAAGGTGGTTTTAATTACTCCCCAAGATTCCAATGCCGATATTAAAACTTTTGAAGATATCTCTACTGATAAAGTAAAGAAAATTGCTCTAGGAGAACCTGAAAGTGTCCCTGTAGGACAATATTCTGAAGAAGTTTTTGATGCTTTAAATATTAAAGATCAAGCAGTGGCAAAAGCAGTATATGGCACCGATGTACGTCAAGTTCTTTCATGGGTAGAAACAGGTGAAGTAGAATGTGGTATTGTCTATGCAACTGATGCAGCTACTACTGATAAGGTAGAGGTAGTTACTGAGGCACCAGAAGATTCTCATAAGCCTGTTATTTATCCTGCTGCCCTTATTAAAGATTCGAAAAATAAAGAAGCTGCTAAATCTTTCTTAGATTTTCTATCCACCAAAGAAGCACAGGAAGTATTTGAAAAATATGGTTTTTCTACCCTGTAATTAAAGAGAAAGAAACAAAATAGAAAGGGGGCTACTCATGGATATTACACCATTGATCATTTCTCTTAAGACCTCTCTACTCTCTACACTCTTTGCCTTTATTTTGGGTTTATTCGCTGCCAATAAGGTGAGAAAAATGAATAGATTTCGTGGATTAATTGATGGAATATTCACTCTCCCCATGGTGTTGCCACCAACGGTTTTAGGTTTTTTTCTCCTTATTCTTTTTGGCAAAAACAGTATACTGGGTAGGTTTTTAGGCACTCTAAATATCAATGTTATTTTTTCTTGGGAAGCTACGGTAATTTCAGCTGCCGTAGTAGCATTCCCTTTGATGTACCGCTCTACTTTAAGTTCCTTTGACGATGTAGATGAAAATCTGATTTTTGCAGCCCAGACCTTGGGAATGAGCAATATCAAAATATTTTGGACAGTGATTCTCCCTAATGCTCTATCGGGAATTATGGGGGGAATTATTTTGGCCTATGCCAGAGCCTTAGGGGAATTCGGAGCTACGATGATGTTAGCTGGAAATATTAAAGGAAAAACCCAAACCATCCCCATTGCTATATATAGTGCGGTACAAAGTGGAGATCGAGCCACAGCTTATAAATGGACTTTCGTCATTATAGTCATTTCCTTTGTTATGATCATAGGTATGAACTATTTTAATCAACATCAACGGGTACAAAAAAGGAGGAACTAAATTGAGTTTAATGGTCAATATCAAGAAAAAATTCGGTGACTTCCTCCTAAATGTAGACTTTGAAGCTGACAAAGAAATTTTAGGGGTATTGGGAGCCTCAGGTTGTGGTAAAAGTTTAACTTTAAAGTGTATTGCAGGAATTGTTGAGCCCGATGAAGGACGAATTGAATTAGATGGAAGAGTCTTATATGACTCCACTAAGGGCATCAATCTCCCTCCTCAACAGCGGAAAGTAGGCTATCTATTTCAAAATTATGCCCTATTTCCCAATATGACAGTGGAGAAAAATATAGGTTGTGGTTTGGGGAAAAGGGGCAACTCAGAAATTATCTCAGAATATATAAGAAGATTTCAGCTAAAGGGCTTAGAAAAAAGATATCCTTCCCAATTATCAGGAGGCCAACAACAAAGAGTGGCTCTTGCAAGAATATTTGCCTCTCAGCCCGAGCTCCTCATGCTCGATGAACCCTTTTCTGCCTTAGATAGCTATTTAAAATGGCAATTAGAGCAAGAAATGATGAATATATTAAAGGACTATAAGGGCGCTGTGCTCTTTGTATCTCATAATCGAGATGAGGTCTACAGATTGTGCAATAGGATTGTGGTTATGGACAATGGTAAAAGTGAAAGACCTTGTACAAAACATGAATTATTTCAGTTCCCAAAAACATTGGCAGCTACCATATTATCTGGGTGTAAAAATATATCCCGGGCAAAAAAAATATCCCATCATAGCCTAAGAGCATTGGATTGGAATATTGTACTTCATACAGAGGAACAGGTTAAGGACAGTATCACCCATGTAGCTATTCGGGCAAACCATCTGGAAATGGGGAAAACTAAAGGGGAAAATACTTTCTCTTTTCCCGTAGCCAATACTATTGAGGAAATGTTCAATCAAGTTTTGATATTCGATACAGGACATAAGCCTCTTCGCTTTGAATTTAGTAAATCCGAATCTCCTTATGAGAAACAAACCTTATTGATAAATCTTCCTAAGGAAAAGTTAATTCTTTTCTAATAACTTATGCTTTACAAATAATAAATTTAAAACTAATTCTATAGGAAGGCGGCCATTTCCGCTCTACTGATCTAGGAAAGTTTAGTCCTTACTAGCAACTCCAACTTTCCTAAATTATAAAAAGATCTGAAAATTTTCAGATCTTTTTATAATTTAGTTCTAATAAATTTATTGTTTTTTTCTAAGATTTATTATAGGACATAAAATAATAAAATTCCTAAACCACCAGAACCAATAATTGCTACTATAGGATTAATTTTATATTTTAAAAGTACTATAAGTGTGGCTGCCAGGATTATTATACTTTTTATATTAATAATTCCCAAAGGCTTAGTCATTAAGGCACTCCAAATATTATTTATTGATGAAGTATCCTTAAATATGGCTGTTTCAGCTACGAATACCGCTGCAGTTATAATCAATGCCACGATTACAGGCCTAATGCCATAAAACACGGCTGTATTTGCTGGATGTTTTTGGTACTTAAATAGATATTTTGATAGGATAAGAAGAATTAGAAGAGATGGCAATGCTACCCCGATTGTAGCTACAGCCCCTCCTAAAATGCCCGCCGCTTTATACCCCACGAAAGTAGCTGAATTAACTGCAATCGGTCCAGGAGTCATCTCTGCCACCGCAATAATATCTATAAATTCTGAGGAACTTAACCAGCCATTGGATGCGATCTCCCCTTGTATAAGAGGGATCATGGCATAGCCTCCTCCAAAACTAAATAAACCAATTTTCATAAATGTAAGAAAAAGTTTAAGATAAACCATCTTTATGACCTTCTTTGTGTGATTTTTCCTTCTTTTTCAAAGGAATGATATAACCCACTATCCATCCTACTAATCCACCACCGATTATTGCAAAGATCACATTAAGGTTGATGGCAAGAATAAGAATAACGGTTAGGATGGTGATAAGGGCTGCCAAAGCATCCTTTATAGATGTTTTGCCTATCTTAATAGCAGCCATAAGTACTAGGCCCACTACTGCCGACCTCACCCCCATAAAAGCAGCTTGGACTATAGCATTATCTTGAAAATTACTCAAGAATGCTGCAATAATGGTAATGATCATAAAGGAGGGAAGGACAACTCCAATGGTAGCCACAACGGCTCCATAGGTTCCAGCGATTTTATAGCCTATAGATGTAGAAGAATTAATCGCTATGGAACCTGGTACTGACTGGGATAGAGCAAAAATATCAATAATTTCTTCCTCCTCTACCCAAGCTTTTTTGTCTATCATTTCTTTTTCGATGAGAGGAATCATAGCAAAGCCTCCTCCAAAGGTAAATAAACCTACTTTGAAGAAGCTCATAAAAATTTCGATAAGCAACCTTCTTTTACTTTCTTTTGTCAATTTATCTCCCCCCTTATAAACCGTCAATGAATATATGAAACTTTTAGAATCTTTCTATGGAATCCTTAGTGACTCTTGCATGGATCAAAGGAGTAATTTGAGGCTGAATTGAGCCAATATGTATTGCTTCTCTTAACATATTTTCAGCCTCCTGCACAGCTTTTGCCTTTGCCGTATATATCACTGCAAAAGTTTGTCCTTTTGTGATTTTTTCGCCCAGTTTTGCCTTTAGAATAATCCCTGCGCTATAATCAATAATATCTTCCATGCTTTCTCTTCCTGCTCCTAAGACTACAGAAGCAATTCCACAGCTTTCGGTATCTATTTTATCAATCCAACCCTCTTGATGGGCTTTTACTTCATGAATTATTGGGGCCTTTTCAAATTGGTCAGTATTTTCAATAAAGGATACATCGCCCCCTTGAGCAACTACCATTTCCTTGAACTTTTCAAAGGCTTTACCACTATTTAATGCTTCCTCAGCCATTTTCATACATTCTTCTAAGCTCCCTCTTTGAGCAAGATATAGCATATTGGCGGAAAGATGTAAGCAGACTTCGGTAAAATCATCCGGCCCATTTCCCTTTAAAGTATCTACCGCTTCCATAACTTCTAGTGAATTTCCTATAGCATTCCCCAAAGGCCTATCCATATCAGTAATGAGTGCAATGGTCCTTCTCCCTACATGCTCACCAATGGAAACCATGATTTGAGCTAATCCTATAGAATCTTCAATGGTCTTCATAAATGCACCGCTACCCGTCTTCACATCTAACAGGATTGCATCTGAACCTGCAGCAATTTTTTTACTCATAATACTTGCTGCAATGAGGGAAACATTATCTACTGTTGAGGTAACATCTCTTAGGGCATAAAGTTTTTTATCGGCTGGAGCAAGATTGCCAGTCTGTCCAATTACACTAAGTCCCATAGTCTTTACTTGATTCAAAAAGTCTTCCCTCGATACCGCAGTAGTCAAATTGGGTATAGATTCCAGTTTATCTAAAGTACCTCCTGTATGCCCAAGGCCTCGACCCGACATTTTGGCTACGGGAACGCCACAGGAAGCTACAATAGGTCCGATGACCATAGTTGTTTTGTCTCCCACCCCTCCTGTACTATGTTTGTCTACTTTAATCCCAGGAATGGATGAAAGATCTACCGTATCCCCTGATTGGGCCATATATTTCGTCAATGTGGAGGTCTCGTGATTGTTCATTCCCTGAAAGTATACGGCCATCATAAAAGCAGAAGCCTGATAATCAGGAATATTTCCTTTTGTATATCCCTCCACAAAAAACTTTATTTCCTCCTCTGTTAATACTTCCCCATTCTTTTTCTTTTTTATTAGGTCATACATTCTCATAATATGTTCCTCCCATTCCTTCACATTTGTATAAAATTCATTTTTAATATTGTATAAATCATATAAGGAAATTGTAATATTACAATTTCCTTATATAACAAAACTTTGATTTTATTAGATAAATATAAATGTCCTTAATCTATCCCTCTTAAAATTCATTATAGGATCTTTTCAGGATCATCGGTTTTTGACTGCCATTTAATAAGCCTTTCTTGCATATCCTTAAGTATATCCGCATATTCCGGATGTTCAATAAGATTGACTAATTCAAAGGGATCTTCTTTTAAATTGTACAGTTCATGGATATGATCTTTGGTGGCTATATATTTATAATCTTCGTGAACAATCATTCTGCTTACAATATCCTCGCCATATCCATGTCCATAGGTTTCAGACATAATGTCCTCTCGCCACTCATCACTTTCTCCTGTGACTAAAGGCAATAGACTTTGCCCATGGATTTTATTTTTTGTAAATTTTGTACCTGCAGCATCCAAAATAGTCACTGGATAATCTATGGTACTGACATATTCATCCCTTACCTGACCTGAAGGTATTTTTCCCTTCCAACTCATGGCCAAGGGGATTCTCATGACCTCCTCGGACATATAGGAACCTTTATCAAAATGGCCTCCATGGCTTGCAAGAGCATCTCCATGATCTGTTGTCCAGATAATCAGCGTATTGTCATCCAATCCAAGCTCTTTTATCTTATCTAAAATCATTCCCCCTGCAGCATCAATCATGGAGATATGAGCATAGCAATACTTCACAATTTCTTTCCACTCATTCCATGAAAGAGGAGTAGGATGGATAATTTGATTGTCCTTACCTAGAGGAATATTTCTTTCTCTATGATAAAAGTCTGGCTTTCCTGTTAAATCACTAGCTAAACTCCCATATTCAGGCACATCAAAGTCTTGGTACATATCCAAAAATTCCTGAGTGGGAAAATGAGGTTGATGAGGACCCCAAAAGTCTACCCTTAAAGAGAAAGGTTTTCCGCTTTTATCCTGGGCTAATTTTTCAAGCTGTTCACAAGCAAGCTTTGCCAAAAAGAAGGATTCATGGGTTTCCTTTGGTGTAGTGGTTACTCCTATGGCATGTTCCCCACACCAGAAGGATTCACATTGATAATCTGCCCCCTCCTTTAATTTTAGAAAATCTCCTTGGGCAGTAATCTCTGGAATCTCAAAAGCCTTTTTGATATGATGGACAGCCCTTGGTAAATTGTAACGTTCAAGATAGTCTGCATAGGCTTGGCCGGTATAAGGATTTCCATAATCCGTCTGGGAATATCCTTCACATTGATGATCATTGGCCGCACCTGGACCAGCATGCCATTTGCCATAATAATAATTCTGATATCCTGTTTCAGCAAGGGTATCTAGATATACTTCGTGATTATATGGAGGATCGCTATAGTTATGGGTTTGCCTATGGGTATGAGAGAGTAATCCTGTAAGCATGGTTCTTCTCGTTGGACCACAAAGTGGGGTAGCACAATAGGTATTGTTAAAAGTAGCCCCCTCTTTTGCTAATTGATCAAAATTTGGCCGCTTTGGCTTTGTTCCTTCATCCCAACCCCATCTATAGTATGCTTGGTGATCGTTTTGTATAAAAATTATATTTGGTTTTTTGTCCATATCACTTCACTCTCCTATCTTTTGTTATAAAGGGTGGATATGCCACCGATTCGCCTTTAGAAGGAATACAGGGAAATAAAATAATTTCATTTTCATCCGTGTCTGTTGATTCTATTCTATTAATCAACATCTCTGTTCCCCATTTCCCTATTTCATATCTTGGAGTTTTAATGGTAGTAATATTGGGAATTGTAAAGTTCACATAAGGTATACCATCGGTCCCTAATATGGATAGGTCTTGGGGGACTTTAAGGCCAAGGTGATAAGCTGCTTGTAATACCCCTAAAGCGATCATATCGTTTATCGCATATATTGCGGTAATCTCTGGGAATTTTGTTAACAATTCAATTGTTTTTTCCTTAGCACTATACATATCTAATTGAGAATAGGTAATGTAGTCTTTATTATATAAATTATATTCTCTTAAGGCTTTATTGAATGTACTAAAGCGATAGATATTCATTAGAGATCCCTTAGGACCAGCAACTAAGCCAATATCACGATGGCCTAATTCTATTAGTTCAATAAGGGATTGATAAACCTGTTGATCCTCCTTATAACTGACAACAGGAATACCATAGCCTTCTAGATTTCGTGTTAAGGAAACCACATGAATGCCCTTATTCATTAGTCTGTGTATTTCCTCAATATAGGATTGCTCCGAGTATAAAAACACCGAAACTAAAATACCATCAACCTCTTGATGATCTAATATTCTGAGGCACTCAATGGTCTTTTCTATGCTTAACTCAGCATTTAAAATAAAAATGTTGTAGCCTCGTTCCCGAGCCACCTTTTCCGCAGCTGTAATAATGTCTATGGAATAAGAGTTACTAAGTTGCCCGATGATCATTCCAAGGGTATAGCTGTGTTTTGTTTTTAAGGCCCTAGCTGCAGCACTAGGCACATAGTTTATGCTTTGAGCAATATCCAATATTCTATCTCTGGTTTTAGGGGAAATACCTTTTTTCCCATTTAAGGCCATAGACACCGTAGCAATAGAAACTCCAGCTGCTTGGGCAATATCCTTAATTGTTGGCATAATGATCACCTTTCTAGTCCTCAATATTATAATTAAAACATCCTACAATTATCTTTGTTGTACATATTTTGTATAGGGTTTTCCACTGGATGAAATTCCTGCATCAGATTCTTTTTTCAATGCACCAGTAAGAATTACCAAGCTGGCAACATAAGGTATCATCTGTATAAATTCACTAGGTATAGGATTGTTGGGGATGGTTTGAACATAAAGTTGAACGGCTTCAAAAAATCCAAACAACATTGCAGAAGCAAAAGAACCTAGAGGTGTCCATCTGCCCATAGTTACAGCTCCTAAAGCAAGATAACCCCTACCAGCTACCATGCCCTCTTGGAATAGATTCATATGACCAATAGATAAGAATGCTCCTCCTAGTCCTCCTAAAATGCCTGAAGCGATTACACATAGATATCTTATTTTATGCACAGAAATTCCAGCAGTTTCTGCAGCCCTAGGATTTTCACCCACAGTTATAATTCTAAGCCCTAAGGGCGTTTTTTTAAATATATAATGCACTACAAATAGGGCAACTAAAGCTAAATATACCAAGGGAGAAAGGGAGGCAAGAAAATCTCCAATAACGGGTATTCCTTTCAATATTGGGGTACTTGCCATATTAGCAACTCTAGGCGAGCTTCCTTGTTGCTTAAAAATAGCTTGCAGTCCTACACCAGAAAATCCTGTGGCCAAAGAAATCAGTGCCATAGAGCTTACCGATTGGTTTCCCCCCCATGTGATGGCGATCATAGAGTGGATAGCTGAAATGAATACTCCTAAAAGTATAGCCACTAAAATTCCTACCCAAGCATTCCCGCTCAAATAAGAACCTATTACTGCTCCGAAAGCACTGGCTAACATAATTCCCTCTAGTCCAATATTGACTACCCCAGAACGCTCAGACATTACTCCCCCAAGGGCAGTAAAAGCAATGGGGGTACCCATTCTTATGGTAGATGTTAACATATACATTATAAAACTAAGCATGCTGTTTACCTCCCTTGCTTGGTTTTTTCACTAAATAATATCGAATTACATGTTCACCACATAAAAATACAATAATCAAACCCTGAATAATATCTACCATATTTTGAGAAACTCCTACGCTAGACTGCATCATCAAAGATCCACTACGCATGGTCCCAATTAATAGGGCAGTGAAAAAAATCATAAAGGGATTATTTCGTGCCATAAGGGCAACGGGTATTCCATTAAATCCATATCCTGGTGAAAAGCCATTGACAATTTTCCCTAAGGAACCAGTGACTTCAATTCCCCCCGCTAAACCTGCTATAGCTCCACTAAATAATAGGGCAAAGAACATATTTCTTTCTACATTAATCCCATTGGTGCGGGCTGCATGTTTATTTAAACCCACTGCTCGCATCTCATAGCCTATGGATGTTTTATTGAGAAGAATATACACTACGAAAATACCAAAGATAGCAATCACAATACCCAGATTTAATACGTAAGGAGGGGGAAGGAATTTAGGTAACCTTGCAGTGTCATGAATTGCCTTAGTGGCTAAGGCTGCTCCTTCTCCCTTAAAGGGTCCCATAATCAAATATTGAACTAGATATTGTCCTATATAATTAAACATAATGGTACTGATAACAATGTGGACATTCCTTTTTTCTTTTAAAAGAGCTGGTATAAATGCCCATAACATCCCACCTATCATTGAAGCAATCAAAACTACGGGGATATGCAAAAAAGTGGGAAGTTTTATATGGGCACCTACTATAGCGGCTGCCATGGCCCCAAGAAGTAATTGTCCCTCTACCCCTATATTAAACACACTACATTTAAAAGCAAGAGCAACAGCCAAACCTGTTATAATCATAGGTACAGATTTTGTAAGCGTAATAGTCCATGCCATAGGTGTGCCGAAGGCTCCTTTTAGCAAGGCACCATAGGCTTCAAAAGGATTGCTCCCCAATAAAGCGATGATTATAGCCCCTACAACAATTGCCATAAATAAGGATATAAGAGAAATAAGAAGATTAATGAACATCGTAGAATGTTTTTTAGCCTGCAACATTTTTTTCACCATCCTTAGTTTTTTTTCGAGAGCCTAACATCATTAATCCTAATTCCTGACGGGTTATTTTTTCGGCATCCACTACGTCAATTATCTCTCCCTTATACATAATGGCAATTCGGTCACTGACTGAAAGAATTTCATCTAATTCAAGGGAGAACAGAATGACACCTTTACCATTATTACGCTGTTTCAAAAGAGTTTCTTGTACAAATTCAATTGCCCCAATATCTAGGCCCCTTGTGGGTTGTACTGCAACAAAAACATCAGGGTTTCGAGTAGCTTCTCGGGCAATAACAATTTTTTGCTGATTTCCTCCAGAAAGGGTTCCCGCGTTTACTTCAGTATTGGCACATCGTATGTCAAAATCTTCCCGCAACTTTTTGGCATTCTCTTTCACAGTTTTATCATCAATCCACAAACCATTTTTAGCAAATTGTCCATGATAATGTAAGCCTAAAATCAGGTTCTCCGCTATGGAAAAATCTAATACCAGCCCGTCTCTATGCCTATCCTCAGGAATGAGTCCAATACCCTGATCTTTTCGCTCTCTAGTTTTGGATTGGGTGATGTCTTTACCTTTAAGCAATAAGGAACCGCTGTCAACAGGCAATTGTCCACAAATCACTTGTACCAATTCCTCTTGTCCATTTCCATCTACCCCTGCAATCCCCAATACTTCTCCAGATCTTAGGGATAGATTAATATGTTTAAGTTTATCAATTTTCTCCCTATTCACATAATGAATATCCTTTAGTTCTAAGAGATTTTCATAATGGGCAAAATGTGGTCGTTCCTTTCTCCCTAAATCAACATCTCTTCCTACCATCATACGAGTTAATTCATCAGGGTTTGTTGAAGATTTTTCCACCGTTCCTATCACTTTACCTTTTCTAATTACAGTAATATGATCAGATATTTTCATTACCTCAGCTAGTTTATGGCTAATAAAAATAATTGTTTTTCCCATCTTTTTCAGGTTGAGCATAATCTCACAAAATTCATCAATTTCTTGGGGAGTTAAAACCGCTGTAGGTTCGTCAAAAATTAAGATCTGGGCTTCTCGATAAAGAACTTTTAAAATTTCCACCCTCTGTTGTTCTGTAACGGACATTTGTCCTACTTTTTTCCTTGGATCAACCTTTAGTCCAAATTGTTCAGATAATTTTGTGATTTTCTCTTCAGCCTTTTCACGATCTATTTTAAATTTGTTGCCAATTTCCTGGCCTACAATAATATTTTCCGCAACAGTAAGCTTAGGAATTAGCATGAAATGCTGATGTACCATTCCTATTTTTTGCTCAATAGAATCTTTGGAACTATTGAATCTTACAGGCTGTCCATTGATAATGATTTCTCCTTCATCTGGTTGATATAATCCATAAAGGATATTCATTAAGGTAGATTTTCCGGCTCCATTTTCTCCGGCTAAAGCATGAATTTCTCCATCTTCAATATCAATGGATATATGATCATTTGCTATTATTCCTGGAAAGCCTTTGGTAATATTTTTAAGCTGGATGATATACCCCATTTTCTCACCTCAAATAAGATTTTCTTTTGAAACGTTTAAGTTATGAATGAAAAAATAAATAATTTCTTTACAAAATTATTTATACTTTTTAATGTGAAATTTTTCATTCTATGCATGTAAGGTTGTATTATTCCCATCTTTATGATTCAATCCCAGCAGAAAGATTGAAGTCTTTCCGCTGGGGTATAAAGTATATATACTTTTAAACTTGATATATTTTTCTAGCAATTGCTTTTAAAACTCTATTTTTCATACTTATAGTTGAAATCTTTAAGTTCTTGTTCTGAACTAGGAACTTTTATTTCTTCTGAAATAACTTTTTCTGTAAGGTCATCCATAATGGCTTTTACATCTTCTGGGATGGTCTTTAATAACTCCTCATTTGGAGTATATAACAAGGTTACACCTGATTCTTTAAGTCCTAATGCCTTTGGAGCTGAAGTATCAAATTTTCCTGCAAGATATTCTTCAATAATCCCATGAATAGCTTGATCTATAGGTTTTACAACGGAAGCAACAATTTTTTCTGGAGATTGGTCAAATTGTCCATTTGCAGCACCGAAGGCATACTTTCCTTCACCAGCATCCTCTGCCGCTTTAAATACACCTAGATTACAAGCACCAGCGTAAGTTCCTACAAAATCTGCACCTTTGCTATACATAACATTTGCTACTTCGTTGCCCTTTCCAATATCTGAATAACTATTGGTAAACGCTGTTAAGACTTTAGCATCAGGATTCACTGCCATTGCACCAGCCTTGTAGCCATTTTGATAACGATATTGAATGTCTTCTTCTAAGGCAAGGACAGCACCAATGGTATTCGTTTCTGTCATTAGTCCTCCTAAAGCGCCTGCTAGGAATGCAGCTTCATGTTCCTTATAGGCAATAGACATGACATTATCATATCCCTCTAGAACTTCTGATAAATAAAGGAATTTAACATCTGGGAATTCTTGAGCAACTTCTAACATTCCATCTTTAAATTCAGAGGTAGAGACAACTAAAAATTCTGCACCTTGTCCAATCAATGTTCTAAGACTGTTGGCCACATCTGAAACCTCAGGAACTTCTAGACTCATCGCCTCTACTTCTAGGTCCTCCTCAGCGGATTTTAAACCTTTAAGTATATCATCATTGAAACTTTGTGTACCAAATTCTAATGCGATAAGACCTACCTTAACTTTTTTGTCGCCGGAAGGTTCTGAATCATTTGTCGCAGGCTTTCCACTGCATCCTGCAAAGGTAGCGATTACTAGCATGCATACAACAGCAATCACAATAATCTTTTTTGAAAACTTCATTCATTAGTTCCCCCTTTTGTTTTTTATATTATTTTTTTATATTATTAAATAGGCTTTTTTCACCTATTCATGCGGGATAAATAAATTTGTTATTCTCTAGATTTCTTAATCGTTTAAGTGCCTTTTTTTATTATAATAGCACCGATACATCCTGTCAACGATTTCAGGTATAATTTTCAACAAATCTCGACAGTCTTTTCTGTGCTATTCCTTTTCCCTATATTTTCCTATAGAAGAGTGTTTCGAGGCATTAAAGCTTTGTATTATTGCCTTTGGGATATCATTGATGCTATTTTATATAATCTGTCATAGGCATAGTCAAAGAATTCCTTATATGATGTACAAAAATAATTTTCAGATGGCTGATTATCTACCATTGGTTCTTTATATCTTTTACACCCACCCCTACATAGATTAAACCATTTGCAATCCCGACATTCCTTTCCTATATTATAGGATTCTTCTATGAATTTTTTACTGTTTTGGGAATTTTTTATTTCTTCAAAATCATGTTTTGCAATATTTCCTAAATACCAGTTATCTGTTACATAAAAATCACAGGGATAGATATTCCCATTAGCTTCTGTTACAAACTGGCAGGAACATTTTCCTGACATCCCACAAGCTTCAGGGGAATGACCTAGTAATACTGCAAGCAAATTATCAAAATATCTTATGCTTATTATTTCCCCCTTCATAATATCTCTGTACCATTGATCAAAACTCTCTTTTAAAAATATTGTATAGTTTTCTGGAGTTAGAGAATGGTCCAGAGTTCCTGGTACTTCATCTAAGGGATCTAAACAAGGGATAAATTGCAAATATTTAAAGTTTTGTCGTTTAAAGAAACTATATATTTTCTGAGCATGTTTTGCAGCATAACCACTGATAACAGATAATATATTGTACTCAACCTGATATTTATCAAGTAAACCAATGGCCTTCATTACTTGATTGAAAGTACTTTTTTCGGCCAAATTCATTCTATTCCTATCATGAATCTCTTTAGGCCCATCTAAGGAAATACCTACTAAAAAATTATGTTCATGAAAGAACATAGCCCATTGTTCATTTATATTTATACCATTGGTTTGTATTGCATTATATACTTTTATATTTTTGTTATTGTATTTGTTTTGAAATTCTATTAGTTTCTCATAAAATTCCAAGCCTACAAGAGTAGGTTCTCCTCCCTGAAACATAAAAGTACACTCATAATCACTATAGGTTAAGGCCTTTTCAACAATAATCTCCAATGTTTTTAAGGACATTAGACCGTATGATTTTTCATTTCTGAGTTCAGATATTGAGTTGTAAAAGCAATATTTACATTTTGAATTGCATTCACTTGAAGAAGGTTTAATAAGCAAACTAAGTGGTGGCAAATTTTTCACCATCCTTTGCTATAAAATTATACACACTTTTCCTAATAGAATTATTCCATCAATATTCTTAAAATAATTCTATCTTCTATTTTGTTATATCTTTTCGGGCGAAACTTAAAGGTAATAATTCCTCTAGGGAGTAAACTTTATAATCCTCTTCTGTTCTTGCCAAAATCACCCTAAATTCCTTTAGATCACAAAATTCCGCCATAACTTGTCTGCATACTCCACAGGGAGCACAATAGTCATATTCATTTTGCAGGGTCCCTTCTGGTCCCCCTACAATGACAATTGCTTCAAATTCTTTTTCTTCATTAGAAATGGCCTTAAAAAAGGCAGTTCTCTCCGCACAATTGCTTGAGCTTTGGCCAGCTATTTCCACATTACAGCCCCTATAAATATCTCCTTTTTTTGTTAATAGTGCCGCCCCTACATGGAATTTAGAATAGGGAGCATAAGAAGCTTCTCGCGCAATAAATGCCTCTCTTATCAATTGTTTATCTGTCATATCTTCCCTCCTTTGTTAGCTTTCTATCTTGGGCCATTTTAGCCCTATACTCTATGATACATGAATATGAGTCTGATTTCACTAGGTAATGTTTACATGTTGAAATCCCATTTCCAATGCTTTCCGCTGTATATCCTTCATATATTCATCAGAAGGGCTATTTGTATTTTTTAATCTTCCTTTGACTCCATGATTTCTAAATTTAATTAGCTTTAGTTTTATATTCCTGCTTTTGTCTCCAATTGTTGTTTTAATTCCTTCTAAGATGTCTTCAACATCTACTTCTCCAGGAATACATACAATTCTCATTTCCTCTAATTTATTGGTATGGGCTAGAAATTTTAGATTCTTCTTTACCATCTCATTTTCTCCACCCGTAAGTCTTTTAAATTTCTTCCTATCCCAAGCTTTAACATCTAACATAACTCCACTGCAGACTTCCATAAGTTTTGGATATTGGGATAAATCCGTGGTTCCATTACTATCAATAAGACAGGATAGTTGGGCCTTTTGAGCAAGGATAAACAGTTCTTGTAAAAATTCTGGGTATAAAGTACATTCCCCTCCTGAGACGGTAATCCCCCGTATAAAGGGAATATTCTTTTCTACCTCTTTAAACACTTCTTCCGCCGTCATCCACTTAGGCTTTGGGGATGAATGATAAGGACAATGTTGTATACAGCTGCCACAGGAATCACATTTTTCTTCCTCCCATAGAACCTCTCCATTTTCAAAATAGAGAGATCCCGTAGGACATTTCTCCACACATATTCCACAGTTAGAGCAAACTTGTTGTGTCTCTGGATTATGGCAATAGGCACATTTAAGATTACAGCCCTGTACAAATATAGAAGTACGATTTCCTGGCCCATCTACAATGCTGTGGGGGATGATCTTATGGATTAGGGCTGGTTTCATACCCCTCGCACCTTTCTCTGATCTAATTTATTGCTATCATAATTTGGTGCTCCTAGTTGCGTAGTATTTTGTAAGACTACTTGATCATTTCTGTATTTTTCCATCTCACTTTTCTTGACTAAATATCCTGTTATCCTTACCAAGTCACTATTTTCTTCATAAAAGCTTATATATTTTACGCCCAAAGAAAAGGCTCCTTTTACAATATCCAACATAGCGGCGGGATTGTTTCTAGCAGTAGTTTCCATAGAGAATATATCACTACATCCTGTTGGAATTAATTCATGAAAACGTGCACTATGACGAAGGTGATCTGATATATTCTCCGGTTCATCTCCCACAGGAATTCTTACTCCAGCTGTTACATCCTTATCATAATCCATTCCTACCTGAGCATGGAGCATAAAATGATCTTCAGCAATTGGTGAGTATTTTGCAGGGAAACTTGTGACAAAATCAGATATGGTATGCATAATTTTATCCGCTAAATCATCTGCATCAGCATCATGTCCATAACGTTTGCCCGTACCTTCTAGTAAGATATTTGTACAATCTGCTAAACCCACAATCCCAAACATGCCAACAAATTTATCCTTGTCAATAAGTCCTTCTTTAACTAAGAAGGAACTTTCAAAAAATCCTGATTCTTCTACTAAAAAACTTACCCGTTCATTCATATAGTCCCCCATGGACTGAAGACAGTCAGGAAGTATAGTATGAAAAAAGTCATCAATATTTTTAGCCAGTTTCGCCGCCTTTGGGAGTACGATTCTCGAAAGAGTGTAAGCTCCTCCCCCCAAGGGCAAAATATTATAACAACTTGCTATTCCATAGTCACAACAATAGGTGTCTTTATTGAGCTTATGGTTACAAATTGCCGGATTAGCACAAAAAAGACTTGTATTAAGGGCTAATTCACCCATCTCATCAGGAGTAATATCTGGATTATATTTTAATGTCAGATTAGGTATAGCATTTTGTACTTCTTTTTCTACCTCCAATATCAACCTTCCTGCACGGGTATATTCAGGACCCAAGTTAGCATGACAAAAACTATCTGTAATCGTTCTATCCAGATAATTTAAAAAAAGTTTTAATTTTTTCCGTACTTCATCATCACTATATTCTGCAATGAAAGGCTCAATCATCTTGTCTAAGTTCCCTAAATAAACCGGAAAGCTAGTAATAGATGGAACATGGCGATAAAGAATCATCAAAGAATTTAGCAATTCATCCAAATCCTTGGGTGGATCTAATTGTAAAAACTCGCTACCATTTTCAATAAACTTATCATAGTCCGGTAATATATAGCGTGGCCGATAAGGAGCGTTCCCCTCGAATAAATGATCAATTGCATTTTTTTCAAAATAATATTTTGTCTTTTCTGGTATGTGAAGTACATCGACACTATTCTCTGCGGCATGGGCCAAAGATAATACTTTTTGCTCATAAGCAAGTTTTCTAGACTTTATCAAATCCAATACATCAGTCATTTTGCATCATCCTTTTTTATAAAAATTAATATTAAAATTTCATGAAATTCTCCACACTTTTTACCATATCATTATACTGTTTCTCTGTAATGATTATCCTCTGACCTTTTATCTTTAATAAATTTTGACCTTCCAGTTTTTTCATTACACGATTTACAGTTTTAACAGCATACCCTGTCTCCTCCGCCATTTGCCCCCGTGTAATCTTTAGGATAGAGAGATTGTTTTTAATATTTAATTTATAGTGTTGTATAAGGTATATTTTAATGCGATCAATGGCTTTTAACATTAGATAAATTCTTTGCTGTTTTTGCTCGTCCAACACACGTTTTAATGTAATTCTTGTTCTCCTATATAGATATTGGGAATGATTTTTCAAAAAATCTATATAGGTATTTACAGGAAGGGTTATAAAAGTACATTTTGACTCTGTTATTAAACTTGCTCTAAATTTTGATATATCCGATAGGGCTTCCATTTCTCCAAATACTTCTGGAGCGGGAAATTTCTGAAAGGTGTAGATTTCCCCCGTAGCATACTCTTCTAATGCTTTCACTTTGCCAGATAATAGAATCCATATTGTGCTTATATCCTCGTCAGCGATTATAAACCTTGTTCCCGTTTGTATTGTAACAACTTGGCAGAAATCCAGGATTTCATTGGGGTTTTCCTTAAAAATTTCTTTAAATTCCTTAATTTTAGCATCGGGAATTTGGGATATTTCTTTCCATATATGGTGTATCATCTACGCACCTCCTCATCACTATAGCATAATTTTCTCCTTGACAATAAGGACATATGTCCTTATTGTATGCCTTTATTTTGATTATATAAGTTTTTATGTTTTTACATACTAAAAAAGGTAGACAATATCGTCTACCTCTAAAAAGAAAAATCCCACTAACATCTTCAAAAAAAAAGAAAAAATCTCGCAACGACCTACTCTCCCAGGACGTCACCGTCCAAGTACCATCAGCGCTGAAGGGCTTAACTTCTGTGTTCGGTATGGGAACAGGTGTGACCCCTTCGCTATTGTCACGAAATTTCTTATGGCGTGCCTACAGGGATTCGAACCCCGGACCTACGGCTTAGAAGGCCGTTGCTCTATCCAGCTGAGCTACAGGCACAGGTTATATGGTGCGGGAAACAGGACTTGAACCTGCACGTCATTTGACACTAGATCCTAAGTCTAGCGCGTCTGCCAATTCCGCCACTCCCGCAGATAAAATAAAAAAATGGTGACCCATCGGCGACTCGAACGCCGGACACCCTGATTAAAAGTCAGGTGCTCTACCGACTGAGCTAATGGGTCAAGTAGATATTACGTGCCTTTGTTGCTATTAAATATGAGCTTCACTCTAAAATATCATCGGAATTAAGTGACTCGCGAAAAATCATTTCATGATTTTGGCTCCCTACTTATACCGACTGAGCTAATGGGTCAGGTAGATATTGAGTGTCATAGATCATAATGGTGGAGGGAGAAGGATTCGAACCTTCGAAGGCTCCGCCGGCAGATTTACAGTCTGCTCCCTTTGGCCACTCGGGAATCCCTCCAGTTAATAATGAAATCTCTAACAAATCCAAAGTTACTTCAAAGAATATATGGAGCTGGCGATAGGAATCGAACCTACAACCTGCTGATTACAAGTCAGCTGCTCTACCGTTGAGCCACGCCAGCATAAAATATATTTAATTTATTTAAATGGCGACCCGGAACGGACTCGAACCGTCGACCTCCAGCGTGACAGGCTGGCATTCTAACCAACTGAACTACCGGGCCATAGTGATATAGATAATCTTTTAAAAATAAATGGTGACCCCTAGGGGACTCGAACCCCTGTTACCGCCGTGAAAGGGCGGTGTCTTAACCGCTTGACCAAGGGGCCAGGCTAAAAAATGGCTCCCCAGGCTGGATTCGAACCAGCAACCTATCGGTTAACAGCCGAGTGCTCCACCGTTGAGCTACTGAGGAACAAAAATCCCGCAACGACCTACTCTCCCAGGACGTCACCGTCCAAGTACCATCAGCGCTGGAGGGCTTAACTTCTGTGTTCGGCATGGGAACAGGTGTGACCCCTCCGCTATTGTCACGGAATCTTTC